>NZ_JBHXTL010000006.1:0-68222 GCF_042677365.1 Kitasatospora sp. NPDC127116 | reverse complement strand
GGTCCGCGAGGCCGCCGAGCAGCACTCCACCGAGGTCCGCGAGCAGGCCGACGCCTACGCCGACGAGCAGCGCACCACCGCCGACACCTACGCCGCGCAGACCCGGACGGAGGCCGAGCAGGCCGCCGCGGAGCTCCGGGCCCTGGCCCAGCAGGAGACCACCCAGCAGCGCGAGACCGCCGAGGCCTACGCCGACCGCGTCCGCACCGAGGCCGAACAGCACGCCACCGACCTCACCAAGCGCACCGCGGCCGAGACCGCCGAGGTCCGCGAGGCGGCCGACCAGCACGTCGCCGAGGTCCGCGAGGCGGCCGACCAGCACGCGGCCCAGGTCCGCGAGGCCGCCGAGCAGCACTCCACCGAGGTCCGCGAGCAGGCCGACGCCTACGCCGACGAGCAGCGCACCACCGCCGACACCTACGCCGCCGACGTCCGCGAGCAGGCCGACACCTTCGCCGCCGAGCAGCGCACCGCCGCCGAGGAGGCGCTGGAGCGCGCCGAGGCCACCGCCGAGCAGCGCCGCGCCGAGGCCGCCAAGGACGCCAAGGCCACCCGCGAGAAGGCCGCCGCCGAGCTGGCCCTGGCCAACGAGCAGGCCTCGACCGTCCGGGCCGAGGCCGGCCGCGAGCTGTCCGAGGCCCGCGCCACCGCCGACGGCATCCGGGCCGAGGCCACCGCCGAGCTGGAGCAGGCCAAGGCCGACCGCGCCGAGCTGATCTCCGCCGCCAAGGCCGAGGGCGCCGAGCTGGTGGCCGTCGCCGAGGAGGAGGCCGCCGAGGTCCGCCAGGCGGTGGCGGGCATGCACGAGGCAGCCGCCGAGCAGATCGCCGCGCTCAGGGCCGCCGCCGGGCAGGAGGCCGCCGAGGTCCGCGAGGCCGCCGAGCAGGACGCCACCGAGCTGCGCGTCCTCGCCGAGCGGGAGACCGCCGAGCAGCGGGAGCTGGCCGAGCGGGAGACCACCGAGCTGCGGGAGTCCGCCGACGCGTACGCCGCCGAGCTGCGCGGCCTGGTGGAGCGCGAGAGCGCCGAGCAGCGCGAGCTCGTCGACCGCGAGACCGCCGACCTGCGGGCCCGTACGGAGGCCGAGACCACCGCCCTGCGCGAGCAGACCGAGCTGGAGCTGGCCGCCGAGCGGGAGGCCACCGAGAACGAGCTCGGCCGGCAGCGCGCCGAGGCCCTGGCCTACGACGAGCAGCTGCGCGCGGACGCCGAGGCCGAGCTGCGCGCCGCCCAGGAGGCCGCCGAGCAGCTGCGGGCCGACGCCGGGGCGCAGGCCGCCCGGACGGTGGCCGAGGCCGAGGCCCAGGGTGCCCGCGGCATCGCCGACGCCGAGGAGCTGGCCGCCGGTCTGCGGGCCGAGGCCGAGGAGTACGCCCTCGCCACCCGCACCCTGGCCGACGAGTACGACTCCGCCACCCACTCCCGCGCCGACGACTACGACGCCAGGACCCGGGAGGCCGCCGAGCAGTTCGACAGGGCCACCCGCGAGCACGCCCAGTCCGTCCTGGAGAAGGCCTTCGCGGACGCCGAGGCGCTCGGCGAGGACGCCCAGACCACCGCGCTGGCGACCACCGCCGCCGCGGAGGAGCAGGCTGACGCGATGGTCGCCGCCGCCCGCAAGGAGGCCGGCCGGCTGGTCGCCGCCGGCGAGGCGGCCGGTCAGGCCGAGGTCGAGAAGGGCCGTTCCGACGCGGACGCCCTGCTCGCCGAGGCCCGCCGGGACGCGACGGCGATCCGCGAGCGCGCCGAGGAGCTGCGCGAGCGCACCGACGCCGAGGTCGAGGCCCTGCACGAGCGCGCCCGCAAGGAGAACGCGGCGGCCATGAAGTCGGCCGGCGAGCGGGTGGACGCGCTGGTGACGGCCGCCCAGGAGCAGCTGACCGAGGCCGAGGAGCAGGCGGTGGCCACCGTCGCCGAGGCCGAGGACCGCGCGGCGGCGCTGGTCGCGGCGGCCGAGGACCGCGCGAGCGAGCTGACCTCGGAGGCGTCCGCGGAGGCCAGCAAGGTCCGGCTGTCGGCCGTCCGCAAGGCGGAGGGCCTGCTGAAGGAGGCGGAGACCAAGCTCGCCAACTCCACGGACCGCGCCGAGTCGCTCATCGAGAAGGCCGAGGCGAAGCTGCGGTCGTCCGAGAGCGAGGCCGAGGAGCGGCTGGACCGGGCCTCCACCGAGGCGGAGAAGCGGCTGCGGGACGCCGACGAGGCCGCGGACGAGCAGATCGAACTGGCGAAGGCGGAGGCCGAGCGGCTGCTCGCCGAGGCGACGGCCGAGGCGAAGCGGGTCACCGACGAGGGCCGGCGCGAGCTGGACGAGCTGGTGCGCCGCCGCAAGGACATCAACACCGAGATCTCCAGGGTCCAGGACGTGCTGTCCGCCCTGGAGGCGTTCGAGGCGCCGGCGCCGGTCGCCCAGGCCAACGGGGGAAGCAGCACCAAGAAGGACGGGGGCGCCAAGGCCGGTGCCGGAGTTGGCTCCCCCCGGTCGGGTGGCAATCGCTCCAAGAGCGCACCACCCGATTGAGCGGACATTGGCGGTCATTGTCCGTGAGAGAACGGCATATCGCCGTCGACACTCCGGTACCGTGTCAGGATTCCCTCAACCACCTCAGCGGTTTGACGACAGGAAGCCCAGAACCCCATGAGCGACAGTCACTCCCCTCACGGCTTCGACCTGGTGCGCCGTGGGTACGAGCGCGCCCAGGTCGACGAGCGGATCACCAAGCTGGTGGCCGACCGTGACAGTGCCTTGACCCGGATCAGTGCGCTGGAGAAGCGCATCGAGGAGCTCCACCTGGAGACCCAGTCCGCCCAGGCGGCGGTCGTGGAGCAGGAGCCCTCCTACGCCGG
Organism: Kitasatospora sp. NPDC127116; assembly: GCF_042677365.1. Taxonomy (NCBI): domain Bacteria; kingdom Bacillati; phylum Actinomycetota; class Actinomycetes; order Kitasatosporales; family Streptomycetaceae; genus Kitasatospora; species Kitasatospora sp. NPDC127116. The sequence continues at coordinate 65,378 of NZ_JBHXTL010000006.1, read as the reverse complement.
TCTCGGCGCCCGGGTCGAGAAGATCCTGCGACTCGCCGAGGAGGAGGCCAAGGACCTGCGCGACGAGGCGCACCGCGCCGCCGAGCAGCACCGCGAGCTGGCCGAGGCCGCCGCCCAGCAGGTCCGCTCCGAGGCCGAGAACTACGCCAAGGACCGCAAGGCCAAGGCGGAGGACGAGGGGATGCGGATCGTCGACAAGTCCAAGAGCGACGCCGCCCAGCTGCGCGCCGAGGCCAACAAGGACGCCCAGAACAAGCGCGAGGAGGCGGACGCCCTCTTCGAGGACACCCGCACCAAGGCCGCCCAGGCCGCGCTGGAGTTCGAGACCAACCTGGCCAAGCGCCGCGAGCAGTCCGAGCGGGACCTGGCCGCCCGTCAGGCCAAGGCCGAGAAGCGCCTGGCCGAGATCGAGCACCGGGCGGAGCAGCTGCGCCTGGAGGCCGAGAAGCTGCGCACCGACGCCGAGCGCCGCGCCCGCCAGACCGTCGAGACGGCCCAGCGCCAGTCCGAGGACATCGTGGCCGACGCCAACGCCAAGGCGGACCGCATCCGCAGCGAATCCGAGCGCGAGCTGGCGGCCCTCACCAACCGCCGCGACAGCATCAACGCCCAGCTGACCAACGTCCGCGAGATGCTGGCGACGCTGACCGGCGCGGCCGTGGCCGCCGCCTCGCTGCCGACCGACGACACCCTGGGCGTGCCCGCCCAGCAGTCGCGCTGACGCACGCAGGCCCCAGCGGCACCGCAGGCCCTCACCCGCCCGGGTGAGGGCCTGTCGGCTTTCGCGCCGTCATCGTCCCGGGCGCTTCCGGCCCGGTCGGGCGCGGGTCCTCACCTCGGGTAGGCGCCGTCCGGCCGCTGGTAGCCGCTGCTGAGCTGGTTGCCCTCGTCGTCGGAGACGGTGCCGAACCAGGAGGTGCACCAGACCGACACCGAGTCCGGCCAGTACTGCACCTCGAAGGGGTGCCCGGGCCCGTAGTCGCCGTACGAGGTGACGATGAAGGTCTCCCCCGGGCGCATCCAGTAGTCCTCGCCGAGCGGTTCCAGCGTGAGCTCGACCAGGCCCTCGCCCCGGTTGGTCACGGGCATCCGGCCGGTGACCTCCAGGGCGGAGAAGTCCCAGGCCGCCGCGTCCTGGCTCTCCTGGCTCATCCGGCGGCCACCCGGGCGAGCAGGGTGCGCACGACGGCGTCGAAGGCCTCGGGCGCCTCCAGGGCGCTCAGGTGGCCCACCCCGGGCAGGACGGTCAGCTCGGCGTCCGGCCGGGCCCGCAGCATCGGCTCGGCCTCCTCGGGCGCCACCAGGGCGTCCTGGGCGCCCGCCACGACGGAGACCGGCACCCGCAGGGCGGCCAGGACGTCCAGGGCGTCCGGGCGGGCCGCCATGGCCCGCTGGGCCCAGGCGACGGCGGCCGGCGGCGCGGCGGCGACCATCGCCTGCACCCGCTCCACCAGGTGCTGCGAGTCGGGCCCGAGCTGCCCGGCCGCGACCTGCTCGTCGAGCAGCAGCCGCACGCTGTCCCGCGCGGTGACGGCGGCGGCGATCCGCTCCCGGTTGGCCCGTACCGCGTCGGTGTCGGCGGTGGCCCGGGTGTTGGCCAGCAGCAGGCCGGCCAGCCGGTCGGGGTGGCGGCGGGCGAAGGCCAGCGCCACGTAGCCGCCCATGGAGAGCCCGGCGACCACCGCGCGCTCGATCCCGGCCGCGTCCAGCAGCAGCGCGAGGTCGTCCGCGACCGGGTCCAGCGAGGGCTCGTCGGCGCCCAGCACAGTGCCGCCGAACCCCCGCTGGTCGGGGGCGAGCACGCGCGCTTCGTCCCCGGTCAGGCCGGGCAGCGTGTCCAGTTGGGACGACCACATCGAGGCGTTCAACGGAAAGGCGTGCAGCAGCACGAGTGGTGTTCCGGTACCGCTCTCGCGGACCGACACTGCGGAGGGGAGCTGGGTCATGCGTCCAACCTATTCCGGCACGCCCGGCGGGCCCACTCAGCGGGCCGCGATACCCCCTTTGTCCTAGCCTGGCAAGGAAGTGAGGGAGCGCGAATGATCGAGTTGCACGACCTGACAAAACGTTACGGCAAGACGCTCGCGGTGGACCGGCTCAGCTTCCAGGTCCCCCGGGGCGTGGTGACCGGCTTCCTCGGCCCGAACGGCGCCGGCAAGTCCACCACCATGCGCATGATCCTCGACCTCGACCGCCCGACCGCCGGCCGGGTGACCATCGACGGCAGACGGTACGGCCAGCTCAGCGAGCCGCTCAAGTACATCGGCGCGCTCCTGGAGGCCAAGGCCGTCCACCCCGGCCGCACCGCCCGCGACCACCTGCTCTGGCTCGCCCAGAGCAACCGCATCCCCGTGCGCCGGGTGGACGAGGTGCTCGCCCTGGTCGGCCTCACCCCGGTCGCCCGCAAGCGGGCCCGCGGCTTCTCGCTCGGCATGGGCCAGCGCCTGGGCATCGCCTCCGCCCTGCTCGGCGACCCGGAGATCGTCATGTTCGACGAGCCGGTCAACGGCCTGGACCCGGAGGGCATCCTCTGGATCCGCAACCTGATGAAACGCCTCGCCACCGAGGGCCGGACGGTCTTCGTCTCCTCCCACCTGATGAGCGAGATGGCCGTCACCGCCGACCACCTGGTGGTCATCGGCCGCGGCCGGCTGCTCGCCGACCTGCCGATGCCGGAGTTCATCCGGCGCAACTCCCGCTCCGCCGTACGGCTGCGCACCCCGGAGCCCGAGCGGCTGCTCGACGTGCTGGCCGAGGCCGGCCTGCGGCCCGAGCCGGGCCCGGACGGCTCCCACGAGGTGGTCAACGGGGACATCGCGCGGCTCGGCGAGCTGTTCGCCGGGCACGGCGTGGTGCTGCACGAGCTCAGCCCGCAGCAGGCCTCGCTGGAGGAGGCCTTCATGCAGATGACGGCCGACTCGGTGGAGTACCACGCGGGCGACGGACCGGGCCGGGACGCGGCCGGCGCGCCCACCGAGTGGGGCGCCGGCTGGAAGGCGGACGGCGCCCGGCCGACCACCACCGCACGGCAGGAGGAGAACTGAGATGGCGTCCTTCCCGGCGATCCTGCGCTCCGAGTGGACGAAGATCCGCAGCGTCCGCTCGACGGTCTGGACGCTCGCGCTGACCTTCGTCGTCACGGTCGGCATCGGCGCGCTGCTGTCCCTGCTCACCAACAACAACTTCACCGAGTTCCGCCGCGACGACCTGTCCCCGTTCGACGCCACCGGGACGTCCTTCTCCGGCATCATGCTCGGCGAGCTGGCGATCATCGTCTTCGGCGTGCTGGCGATCGGCAACGAGTACAGCAGCGGCATGATCCGGGTCACCCTGGCCGCCGTCCCGCAGCGCGCCACCCTGCTCACCGGCAAGGCGGCGGTGCTCGGCGCCCTCGCCCTCGCGGTCTCGCTGGTGACGGCCTTCGTCACCTTCTTCGTCGGCCAGTCGCTGCTCGGCACGCACTCCACCACGATCGGCGAGCCCAACGTGCTGCGGGCGGTGTTCGGGGCCGCGCTGTACCTGACGATGCTCTGCCTGTTCTCGGCCGGCGTCACCACGATGCTGCACAACCAGACGCTCGCGCTCGGCGTGCTGGTGCCGTTCTTCTTCCTGCTCTCGCCGATCCTCTCGGCGGTGCCGAAGGTCAAGACCCTGGCCCACTACTTCCCCGACTACGCGGGCTCGCGGATGCTGCTGGTGTACGAGCAGCACGGCCAGCCGTACGGGCCGTGGACCGGCTTCCTGATCTGCCTCGCCTGGACGGCCGCGGCGCTGGTCGGCGGTGCGCTGGTGCTCAAGAAGCGCGACGCCTAGCGGGACCCGGCCGGACCCGTCAGTACCGCGGAGCGCCGCGGCCTCGCAGGACGTTGGAGGCCCGGCGCTCCCGCGCTCCCCAGCAGGCGCGGTGCCAGTGCCGCCGGTCGTCCACTCCCGCGCCGTACTGCGGCCAGGCCACCACGTGGCCCACCCCCGGCGGGATCTCCTGGTCGCAGCCCGGGCAGCGGTAGAACCGACCCGCCGTCCCGGCGACCGTCTGAACCACCCAGTCCTCGCCCTGGTAGCTCTCGGTGCGGCGCAGCGAACCGCCGACCGGGGCGGTCGGCTCTGCGCTCTCGTGCGGGGCGGCGCTCTTGATCCGGTTGCGGCGCGGCGACACGGCGGACTCCCTCTCCTCCTGGGCTCTGGATCGTTCCAGCCTACGGCCGGGCGGGCCCCCCGCACGGCCACTACCACGGCTCCGTCCGGCACTTCGGCGTTTTTGCCGAGATCCACCCGATCATCGGGGAAATCGGGAGTTCCGCGTGCCATTGGCACATGACATCGGATACCCACAGGGGGAGAAGGCGGGGCCCGCAGACCCTGCGCGCACCCGAGGAGGCCCAACGATGAGCAAGACCAGCGCCCGCGCCGAGAGCGGCCGGCCCCTCGGGGTCCGGCCGGTCGCCCCCGGTCCGACGCTGACGTCCGTCCCCCCGGTCACGGCCGTCGTGGGCCGGCCGCTGCCGGCGCCCCAGCGGGCGGGCGCGCTGCCGCCGTCCACCGGTCCGGTGCGGGTCGGCCTGTTCCTGCTGTCCGCGCAGTTCCCCGGGCAGAGCCACGGCGAGGCGCTTGAACGCACCGTCGAATCCGCCGTCGAGGCCGAACGCGCCGGGCTGGACAGCGTCTGGCTGGCCGAGCACCACTTCGTGCCGTACGGGGTCTGCCCGGACGCCGCCACGCTCGCCGCGATGCTGCTCGGCCGCACCCGCCGGATCGGCGTCGGCACGGCGGTCAGCGTGCTCTCCACCCGCCACCCGGTGGGGCTCGGCGAGCAGGCCGCGCTGCTGCACCTCACCTCCGGCGGACGGTTCACGCTCGGGGTGGGCCGCGGCGGGCCGTGGATCGACCTGGACGTGTTCGGCGGCGGCGTGGACGCCTTCGAGAAGGGCTTCCCGGAGCGGCTGGACCTGCTGCTGCGCTGGCTGCGCGGCTCCCGGGTGGGCGCGGACGGCCCGCAGTTCGCCTTCCCCGAGGTCGCCGTGGTGCCGCGGGCCACCGAACCGGTGCGGCGGCCGGGCCTGAGCAGCTGGCTGGGCCTCGGCGGGCGGACCGGCCCGGTGCGCTTCCCGCGCCAGCGCCGGGACGACGAGGGCCTCGGCGAGGAGCTCACCGCCTCCGGACGGCCGGTGGCCGGGCCGCCCGTGGTGGTCGCCTGCACCTCGCCGGGCGGGGTGCGGCTGGCCGCCGAGCGCGGCCTGCCGATGCTGCTCGGCATGCACTCCGGGGACGACGACAAGCTGCGGATGCTGGAGCTGTACCGGACCGCCTGGCTGGCCGCCGGGCGCGGCGAGGAGCAGCTGCGCCGGATCGGCCGGCAGCACGTCGCGGCCGGGGTGGCCCAGGTCGACGACCGCGCCGCGGCGGCCCGGTCCACGCTGCTGAACGCGATGCCCGGCTGGTTCGAGTACGGGCTCGGCGCCCACCGCACCGTGGACGGCCGCGAGCGCAAGATGCGCGATCCGCGCCAGTACACCGAACTGCTCTGCGACCTGCACGCGGTGGGCACCCCGCGGCAGTGCGCCGACCGGCTGCTGGCCACCGCCGAACGCACCGGCATCCGGCGCTTCGCCCTGCTCGCCGAGGGCAGCGGCGACCAGGAGGCGACCCTGCACAACATCGCCCGGCTCGGCTCGGAGGTGCTGCCGCAGCTGGGCTAGACGTGCCCGGCGGAGGACAGGCCCGGCGGGGGGACGTACCGGACGGGGGACGTGCCGGGCGGGGGGACGTGCCCGGGCCGCCGCCCCTCCCCCCGCACCGGGGGACGGGGGCGGCCGGCGCCGCAGCGGGCTGCGGCGGGGTCAGCAGTCCCGCAGTTCCTCGGACTGGTTGAGCAGCTGCTCCCGGACCGAGGTGAAGCGGTCGTACCGCGCCTCGTTGGCGTCCGACGGCAGGAACACCGCGACCCGGTGACAGTTCTGGAAGGCCAGCCGAACCCCGAAGTGGCGCTGGAGAGCGCCCCGGATGGCGTCGCTGGCGAGCGCGCGCAGCAGCTGGCCGCGGGCCTGCTCGCTGGGCGGCGGCACCTGGTTGTCGGCGAAGTCGGTGCCGTCGACCTTCGCCTGGGCGACCAGCGAGCTGATCAGGTCCCAGGCGTAGGGCAAAGAGACGCGGACGCAGTCGACGAATTCCCGCTCGTCGACCTCGCCCCGCTCGGCCTTCTCCAGCAGGGCCGGTGAGACGTCGAGCGACATGGATTCTCCTCTCGCGGTCCACCCGCGCGGCGCCCGGGTGGTCGTGCGTAGGTCAAGCTCACAGTGAGGGTGGCGGATTCGCATGGGGTGTCCGGAACACCGAGGGACAGGGGTTTCCGGCACCTTCGCGACAGCGGCGGCACCACGGGACGTGACGCCCTGGATACCGAACGCGCTCAGAACAGCGTGGCAGTCAACGGCGCGGCAGGCCGGTCATTCCTGCGGATTGCTTCGGAAATATGTTGCGGTGCACCGGATTGGCCGGATCCCGTCGGATCGTTCATCTGAAGTCTCCATCCCCGTTGACAGCGATCCCGCGAGCGTGCCGTCACACACCGTAGCGACTTGAGGGTGGGGGCGCCAGACCTCGACGGGGCGGTGGCGGGAGCGCAGGACCTCCATGTTGGCCGGGTTCGCGCTTTCTTCACCCAGCCGTCGCGGAATCGCATCAACTGGCCCCGGTGGGCTAGCGTGGTCGACCGTGCGTCTCGTAATTGCCCGCTGCTCAGTCGACTATGCCGGTCGGCTCTCCGCCCATCTGCCCTCCGCCACCAGGCTGATCCTGGTCAAGGCCGACGGCAGCGTCAGCATCCACGCCGACGACCGCGCCTACAAGCCGCTCAACTGGATGTCCCCGCCGTGCGCCCTCAAGGAGGCCGACGGGGTCTGGACGGTGGAGAACAAGGCCGGCGAGAAGCTCATCATCACGCTGGAGGAGGTGCTGCACGACTCGTCCCACGAGCTCGGGGTCGACCCCGGCCTGATCAAGGACGGCGTGGAGGCACACCTCCAGGAGCTGCTCGCGGACCGGATGGAGGTGCTCGGTGCCGGCTGGTCGCTGATCCGCCGCGAGTACCCCACCGCGATCGGCCCGGTCGACATCCTCTGCCGCGACGCCGACGGCGCCACGGTGGCCGTCGAGATCAAGCGCCGCGGTGAGATCGACGGCGTCGAACAGCTCACCCGCTACCTCGAACTCCTCAACCGGGACCCGCTGCTGGCCCCGGTCAAGGGCATCTTCGCCGCGCAGGAGATCAAGCCGCAGGCCCGCGTCCTGGCCACCGACCGCGGTATCGGCTGCGTGGTGCTGGACTACGACGAGCTGCGCGGCATCGACGACGACAAGCTCAAGCTGTTCTGACCGCTCAGGACGGACTGGACGACGGGCTGGACGTGCCGGTCGGACCGGCCGAGCCGCTCGGCGACGGGCTCGGTTTGGCGGTCGTGGTGGACGGCTCCGGCGACGGCGAGGTGCCGGTGCCGCCGCCACCGGGCTGAGTGCCGCCTCCGCCGGTGCCGCCCGCGCCCGGACCGCCGGGGTTCGGCCCCGGCGGCTGCTGGCCCGGTACGGGCGGCTGCTGCGGGGCCTGCGACCCGCCCGCCCCCGGCGAGGAGCTCGGCCTCCTCGTCGGCGAGGCGCTCGGCGAGTGCGAGGCACTGGCGCTCGCGGACGGCGCCGGGCTGCTCCCCTGCGTCGGCGCACCGCCCGGCCCGGCACCGGCCGTCGTCGGCCCGGCACTGCCGGACTGCTGCGGGAACGGCGGGTCCTGGGTGCCGCCGCCGTCCAGCCGACCGTTGTTGTGCGGGTCCTTCCCCCTGACCTCCTCCGGCCCGCTGAAGCTCATCGCCACCGCCGCGCCGAGGACCCCCAGGGTCAGCACCGCGGTGGAGACCACCGCCACCCGCCGGCGCCTGCTGGACTTCAGGCGGGCCGGCACCCGGGCCGCGATCTTGCGGATCACCGGGGCGCGGCCGGGCGCCGCGACGGGCGCGGCGGCCGGCAGCTGCCGGCCCTCGGCGCGCAGCAGGTCGAGCATCCGGCGTGCGGCGGCCACCCCGCGCTGCTCGCCCGCGGTGGCCCGCAGGGTGAGCGCGGTCTCCAGTTCGGCGACGGCCCGGGAGGGCTGCCGGACGCAGATCGCGTGCACGCCCGCCTCGTGGTGGAACCAGGCCTGGTCGACCGCCGAACCGGTGCGGCGGGCCGCCTCCAGACCGAGCTGGAGCACCCGCTCCCAGGCGCCCCAGCGCAGCGACAGCGCCAGCGCGGGCGCCGCCGCCCGGGCGAGCCGGACCACCGCGTCGTGCCGTCCGGCGGTGCGGTCGGCGAGCAGCACGCCGACCATCACCTCGGCCTCGGCGGCGACCTGTTCCAGCGTCACCGAGCTGTGCCCCACCCACCAGGCGAAGTGCTGGGCGGCCCCGTCGACGGAGCCCCGGGCGGGCCAGTGCGGGAGGAGCAGGTCGAGCGCGCCGGCGGTCAGCCGGTGGTGCCCGCCGATGGACACCGCCAGTCCGGCGTCGGCGAGTTCGGCGAGGGCGGCCTCGCCCTGCCCGACGTCGATCAGCGCCGGCAGGTGCGGCGCGGTGGGGCATTCGCCGCCGAGCGCGACGGCGAGCCGCAGCACGGCCTGCGCGGGCTCGCTCAGCCCCTCGGCGAGCCGGACCGCGGGCGAGGCGGTCTCCGCCACCGAGGGCAGCGGGACGGTGAGCCGCAGCGCGTTCTCCCGGATCGCCGGGTCCTCGTCCTGGACGGGCTCGTCGACGGCCCCGAAGACGTCCATCCGGTCGTCCTCGGCGGCCACCAGCGCGTCCACCGAGACGTCCCGCTGGCGCAGCAGCGCGGCGGCCTGGACGAAGCGCAGCGGCAGGCCCTCGGACTCGAACCAGAGGTCCACCGCCCAGGCCTTCTCGGTGACGTCCAGCGGCCGTCCGGCCAGCCGGGCGGTGAGGGCCAGGCAGGCGGAGCGGGAGAGTCCGGCCACCAGGTGGTCCTGGAGCCGGGAGCCGGGGGGCAGCGGCGGGCCGTCCGGGGCGGCGGAGATCAGGAAGGCGCAGCCGGGGGCGGCGGCGAGCAGTTCCTCCAGCTCGGCGCCGGAGGGCTCGGCGGCGTCGATCACCACGATCGCGCCGACCTCGGCGAGGTGGAAGGCCAACTGCCCGGGGTCGGGGCGGTATCCGGGGGCGTGGTGGGTGGCCGCGAAGAGGTCCTGGAGCAGGTCGGCGCCGGTCCGGCGGTGGCCGCAGAGCTGCACCACGCCGTCGGGGGCGAGGTCGGCGGCGGCCTCGGCGACGGCCGACAGCAGCGCGCTGCGGCCCGAGCCGGCCTGGCCGACCAGGCGTATCGAGCGGCCCTCGGCGAGCAGGGCGAGCAGTTCGGCGGTGTCGGTCTCGCGGTCGAGCATCGGCAGATCGGCGGGCCCGGCGCCGAGCGCGAGCGGGCCGACCGCGCGGCCGACGCCGCCGACCGGACCGCGGGCGGGCTCGCTGCGTCCGGTCCGGCGCGGACGGGGCCGCCACTCCTCGGGACAGGTCCTGGCCTCGGAGCCGTCCGGGGCGCCGACGCCCACCAGCAGGGCGCCGGAGACCAGTTCGCCGCCGCGGGTGCGAACGGCCTCCTGCCGGAACTCCCCGGATGGCTGTGCCACGTTCTGCTCCGCATCGTGCTCGGCCGTCGGCGCCCCGCGCCGCCCGGCTGACGTCCCGGTGGCGGCCGCGGCCGGGCTGGAGGCAGCCCCGGCGGCCGTCTTCTGACGGGCAGACTCTTGCACATCCGGCCCCGGCCGTGCAGAGCGGTCCGTGGCCGACGGCCGGTCCGCGGCGCTGACCAGGGGCGTTGCGCGGACGGACCGGGGGTGCGCAGGCGCACGGTCCCGGCGCGCGGCGCGGTGGGGGCCGTGGGGCCGCGGGAGCTAGAGAGCGAACCCGTGCGCCTCGGCGGCGCCGTCGACGGCCAGGATGCGGTGCAGCTTGGTGGCCACCAGCAGCCGCTGCAGCTGGACCGGGACGGAGCGCAGCACCAGCCGGCGGCCGATCCGGCCGGCCCGCCGGTGGGTGCCCATGATCACGCCGAGCCCGGTGGCGTCCCAGAACTCCAGCCGGCCGAGGTCGAGTACGAGGTCGCCGAGGCCGCCGTCCACGGCCTGGTGCAGCCGGGCCCGCGCGTCGGCGGCGGTGCGCACGTCGAGGCGGCCTTCGATGGCCAGCGCCGTGTGGTCGCCGGTGATGCGCATGCTCTCCTCCTTCGCCTGGACGGCCTGGTGCGGGGCGGGTCCGCCCCGGCCGTGCCGGGAGCGGGAGCGGGGGGTGCATACGGGCGGGCCGAAGCCCCACACCCGGACCCGGGCGGAATGCCGGGTTCCCTCATCTGACGGTGAACCGGCTCCGCAGGTTGCTGGTTTTGGCCAGATCTGAAGCAACTTCACCCGTCCGAGGGAATATACGCAGGTCGGCCCCACACCTACGCTCGATTACCGCCCAAATCACCCGTCTGCGGCACCCGGCGTGAGGAAACTCACCCGGCCCTGCGGGGCGGGCCGTACGATGCTCCGATCGCACGGCCCGGCCGGTCGTTCAGCCCTGCCGGCTCACTTGCCCTCGTACGGGTAGAAGCCGCGGCCGCTCTTGCGGCCCAGGTCACCGGCAGTGACCATGCGGGCCATGATCTCCGGCGCGGCGAACTTCTCGTCCTGGGTCTCGGTGTAGATGTTGCGGGCGGCGTGCAGCAGGATGTCCACGCCGGTCAGGTCGGCGGTCTGGAGCGGGCCCATCGCGTGGCCGAAACCGAGCCGGCAGGCGGTGTCGATGTCCTCGGCGGTGGCCACGCCCGACTCGTACAGGCTGGCGGCCTCGACGACCAGCGCGGTGATCAGGCGGGTGGTCACGAAGCCGGCCACGTCGCGGTTGACCACCACGACCTCCTTGCCGACGCCCTCGGCGTAGGCGCGGGCGGTGGCCAGCGTCTCGTCGCTGGTCTTGTAGCCGCGGACCAGCTCGACCAGCTTCATCATCGGGACGGGCGAGAAGAAGTGGACGCCGACGACCGACTCCGGGCGCCCGGTGGCGGCGGCGATCCGGGTGATCGGGATGGCGGAGGTGTTGGAGGCCAGGACGGCGCCGTCCTTGGCGAGCTTGTCGAGCTCGCGGAAGACGGCCTCCTTGACCTCCAGCTGCTCGAACACGGCCTCGACCACGATGTCGGCCTCGGCGACGGCGCCCAGGTCGGTGGTGGTGGTGATCCGGCCCAGCGCGGCCTCGGCGTCCTCGGCGCTCAGCCTGCCCTTGGCGACGAACTTCTCGTAGGAGGCGCGGATGCCGGCCAGGCCCCGCTGGAGCGCCTCCTCGGTGACGTCCCGCAGCACCACCGGGTGACCGGCCTGCGCGGACACCTGGGCGATGCCGGCGCCCATCAGGCCGGCACCGATCACGGCGATCTGCTTGCTGGACGCATTGCTCATGGCTGGGTCTCCCGATGCCGTCGCCGCCCCGCGGGCGGGCCCTGAAGGCGGCTCAGGGCAGGGGTCGCCGCCAGAGAGCCGCATCGCTCGTTTTTCCGGGACTCTAATGCCCAAATCCCCCGTGCAATAGCAATCGGGAGTGTGATCTGCAACCGACGTGAAACAGGTGATCAGACGGTCAGTCCGAGGTCCTGCGCCAGGATCGCCGCCTGCACCCGGCTGCGCAGCCGCAGCTTCGCCAGGATCCGGCTGACGTGCGTCTTGGTGGTCGCCTCCGCCATCTCCAGCCGGGCCGCGATCTCCCCGTTGGACATCCCGGCCCCGATGCAGGCCAGCACCTCCCGCTCGCGGCCGGTCAGCGTCCCCACCGCGGCCCGGGCCTCCGGTCCGACCGGCCGCTCGGGGCGGGCGAAGGCCCCGATCAGCCGTTTGGTCACCGAGGGCGCCAGCATCCCGTCCCCTCGCGCCACCGTGCGGATGCCCTCGATCAGGGTGTCCGCCTCCAGGTCCTTGAGCAGGAACCCGGACGCGCCGGCCCGCAGTGCGCCGTAGACGTACTCGTCCAGGTCGAAGGTGGTCAGCACGAGCACCTGGCCGGCCCCGGCGGCGACCACCTCGCGGGTCGCCGAGACGCCGTCCAGCCGGGGCATCTGCACGTCCATCAGCACCACGTCCGGCCGCAGCTCCAGGGCCAGCCGGACGGCCTCCTCGCCGTCCGCGGCCTGCCCGACCACCTCGAACTCCGGCTCGGCGCGCAGGATCATCACCAGCGCCGCGCGTACCGCCGCCTGGTCCTCCGCCACCAGCACCCGGATCGTCATGCCCGCCCCTCGTTCCCCCGGGCGCGCGGCAGCACCGCGCGCACGCTCCAGTACCCGCCCTTCGGCCCGGCCTCGAAGCTGCCGCCGAGCAGCCCGGCCCGTTCCGCCATGCCCACCAACCCGGCCCGGGCACCGGGCAGTTCACGGCCCGGACCGCCCCGGTACGGGCTGTCGACCGAGATCCGCAGTTCCTCCGGCGCGAACTCCAGCCGCAGGCTGACCAGTCCGGGCCCGGCGTGCTTGAGGGCGTTGGTCAGCGACTCCTGGACGATCCGGTACGCGGCCAGCCCGACCGGCACCGGCACCTCCCCGCGCTCGCCGCGCTCGTCCAGCGCGAAGTCCAGCCCGACGTCCCGGCCCGCCGCCCGGGCCTTGGCCAGCAGGGCGTCCACCGCGGCCAGGTCGGGGGCCGCGTACGACTCGTCCACCTCTCCCCCGCCGCTGTCCCGGAGCAGTCCGATCATGCGACGCATTTCGGCCAATCCCTGGACGCTGTTCTCCCGGATCACCGCCAGCACCTCCACCAGGGGATCGTCCTGGGGCAGGTTCCGGCGCCGGGCCACCGACTGCGCACCGGTGGCGTGGATCGCGATCGCCGACAGGTGGTTGGCCACCACGTCGTGCAACTCCCTTGCCATCCGGGCTCGTTCGGCGCCGATCGCCTCGCGCCGGTCCATCTCCGAGAGCAGCGCGGTCTGTTCCGCGCGCAGCCGCTCGGCCTCCGCCTCCTGCCGGTGCTTGCGCACCACGTCGCCGCTCCATACCGGGCCCAGGAAGACCAGTGTGCTGACCACGACGATCAGCAGCGCGAGCGAGGTGCCGCCGTAGACCGCCGCCAGGGTGGACAGCGCCAGCACCGTGGCCCCGCCGGACAGGTGCAGCACCCGGGACATCCGCGGGGTGCCGTAGATCACCGCCGCGTACAGCAGGTCGGTGTACATGATCAGCGTGGCCACCAGGTTGCCGGCGAACACGCTCGCCGCGAAGGCCAGCCCGCCGAGCGACACCGCGAGCACCGGCCTGGTCCGCCGGACCAGCTCCAGCCCGGCCATCACCAGCAGCGTCGGCACCACCGCCCACGGCGGCACCCGGTCGGCCCGGTCGTACACCCCGAAGGCGATCAGCACCGCACCGCCGAGCAGCCCGGCGAGGGCGATCAGCTGGTCCTGTCGGCGCGGGGGGAGCGCGGGGAACGGGAGGGGCACGTCCCCATCACATCATCCCCGGCGGCCGGCCCGGCTCCGGTCCACGAAGGAGCCCGCTACATCGAAAGGTGCAGGCCGGACCGGCACCGCGCGACGACGACAGCGGCACGCCCCCCGCACGAGGCTGGAAGCACCACCGAAACGTCCGGGAGCAGAACGTGATCGTCACCCTCATCGTCGCGGCCGAGATCTCCTTCTGGATCCTGCTCGGCCTCGGGCTGACCGCCCGCTACCTCCTCCGGTGGCGCCGCACCAGCACCGCGCTGCTGGTCGGCCTGCCGGTGGTGGACCTCACCCTGTACGCCCTCACCGTCCTCGACCTGCGCGGCGGCGCCACCGCGAGCTGGACGCACGCCCTGGCCGCGAGCTACGCGGGCTTCTCGATCGGCTACGGCCCCTCGCTGGTCCGCTGGGCCGACCGGCACTTCCTGCACCGCTTCGCCGGCGGCCCCAAGCCGCTGCCCTCGCCCAAGTACGGGCCGGAGCGGACCAGGTACGAGTGGCAGATCGCCGGCCGGACCGTCGTGTCCGCCGCGGTCACGCTGAGCCTGATCACCCTGCTCGTCCCGCTCTCCGCGGGCTCCGCCCACTTCGGCACCTTCCTCCAGTGGTACCTCAAGCTGGGCATCGCCGCCGTGGTCAACGTGATCGTGGCCGGCTGCTACTCGCTCTGGCCCAAGCAGCCGCCGGCCGGCGTGGTGGTCGAGGACGGCCGGGTGGCCACCGGGAAGACCCTCGCCGGCAGCGCCCCCGACCGCACCCCGGCCGACCGGCCCTGAGCCGCCGAAGCCCCGTCCTCGGACTCCCACGGGGGAGCAGTCGGAGGACGGGGCTTCGGCATGTTCCTAGCGGTTCTCGCCCGGGACCCAGAGCACGTCCCCGCGCTCCTTGTTGGCCACCCGGGCCAGGATGAACAGCAGGTCGGACAGCCGGTTGAGGTACTTCGCGGTCAGCGGGTTGACGCTGTCGCCGTGCTCCGCGATCGCCGACCAGGTCGAGCGCTCGGCCCGCCGCACCACCGTGCAGGCCAGGTGCAGGTGGGCCGCCCCGGGCGTACCGCCGGGCAGGATGAAGCTGCGCAGCTTCTCCACCCGCGCCAGGTACTCGTCGCAGTCCGTCTCCAGCCGGTCGATGTAGGACTGCAGCACCCGCAGCGGCGGGTACTTCGGGTCCTCCACCACCGGGGTGGACAGGTCGGCGCCGACGTCGAACAGGTCGTTCTGGACCCGGACGAGCACCGCCGTCATGTCCTGCGGCAGCTCACCGACGGCGAGGGCCACGCCGATCGCGGCGTTGGCCTCGTTGGCGTCCGCGTACGCGACCAGTCTCGGATCGGTCTTGCTGGTCCGGCTCATGTCGCCGAGCGCGGTGGTGCCGTCATCGCCGGTACGGGTGTAGATGCGCGTCAGATTGACCATGCGGCCAGAGTAGCCGCCGGGTTAGGCGCCGTTAACCCCGCCTCGGAAGCCCCCCGGGCGTGTCGGCGGGCCGCTGCGCGACATCGACCCTCCCCCGGCCTCCGGTCGGGGGCACCCCCGTCCGGGAATCCCGTCGCTACGCGACGTTGACCCTCTGGCCGGGCGGGGCGGCCTCCAGCCAGGCCAGGAAGCCGGTCAGCGCGTCCTCGCTCATCGCCAGCTCCAGCGGCGAACCGTTGTGCAGGCAGCGCAGCACCACCGAGCCGGACAGCAGCGCCAGCTCCTCCTGGCCCTCCGGGTAGCGCCGGCCGAGCACCTCGATCTCCCGGCGCGGCAGCACCTTGCGCGGGCGCGGGGCGTACGAGAAGACCCGGAACCACTCGATCGAGTCACCGCTGTACCGGCCGATACCAAAAACCCACCCCTTGCCGTCGGTCGGGGGGACCGGGGCTGAGGTGGGTTTGCCGTTCTCGTCGAGGTCGGGCTGCGTCGAGGCGTCGGCCGGCATTTTGAGCCGGTAACTGCAGTCGAAGGTGCCGCCGACCCGCTGGATCAGGCGGCGCCGGACGGCGAAGGCCATCAGCCCGATCACACCCAGGGCCACGACCGCCGCACACACCACAAGCGCGAGGACCATGCTCACCCACCTCCTCGCTACCCGCGTTCCCCGTAGCGGTCGTATCAAGCGACCGCGCTGACCTACCAACTACGACGACAGTCCCGGGGTCACGCTCACGCGTCCCCGGGACCGTCGGTCGACCCCGCCAAGCCGGGGTCCGGCGCACTCAGACGTGGGCCTTGAGGCCGCGCGCCGCGAACAGACGGACCTCGGCGCGCCGCTCGGCGTGCTCGTCCAGGTCCGACTTGGCCTTCTCCAGTGCGCGCTCGGCACGCGCGACATCGATCTCGTCCGCCAGCTCGGCGATCTCCGCGAGCAGAGACAGCTTGTTGTCGGCGAAGGAGATGAAGCCGCCGTGCACCGCGGCGATCACGGTGCCGCCGTCCACCGTGCGGATGGTGACCGGACCGGTCTCCAGCACGCTCAGCACCGGGGTGTGGCCCGGCATGATGCCGGTGTCACCGGAGGCCGTACGGGCGACGACGATGGTGGCCGCACCGGACCACACCTTGCGGTCGGCTGCGACCAGCTCGACGTGCAGCTCAGCCAACGTGGGCTCCTAGGCTCATGCAACGCCCGATTACTCGGGAGTTTCGGTAAGAATAACGGCCCCGCGCCTCCGGCATGAAACCGGCGGCACGGATTTGACCGGAATCACAGCCGATGTGCCGCGAGGGGTGGTCCCCAGGCTCGGGGGCCACCCCTCACGGTCACGCACAGCTGCTACCGGCCGCGATTACTTCTTCGCCAGCTCGGCGGCGTTCTTCTCGAGGTCCTCGATGCCACCGCACATGAAGAAGGCCTGCTCCGGAACGGAGTCGTACTTGCCGTCCGCGATCGAGTTGAAGGCCTCGATCGTCTCGGACAGCGGCACGGTCGAACCCTCGACACCGGTGAACTGCTTCGCCACGTAGGTGTTCTGCGAGAGGAAGCGCTCGATGCGGCGGGCACGGTGAACCGTGACCTTGTCCTCCTCGGACAGCTCGTCGATACCGAGGATCGCGATGATGTCCTGGAGGTCCTTGTACTTCTGCAGGATCCCCTTGATACGGATGGCCGTGTCGTAGTGGGTCTGCGCGATGTACCGCGGGTCGAGGATGCGGGACGTGGAGTCCAGCGGGTCGACGGCCGGGTAGATGCCCTTCTCCGAGATCGGGCGCGACAGAACGGTCGTCGCGTCCAGGTGGGCGAAGGTGGTGGCCGGCGCCGGGTCGGTCAGGTCGTCCGCGGGGACGTAGATCGCCTGCATCGAGGTGATCGAGTGACCGCGGGTCGAGGTGATGCGCTCCTGCAGGAGGCCCATCTCGTCGGCCAGGTTCGGCTGGTAGCCCACCGCGGAGGGCATGCGGCCGAGCAGGGTCGACACCTCGGAACCGGCCTGGGTGAACCGGAAGATGTTGTCGATGAAGAGGAGCACGTCCTGCTTCTCGACGTCACGGAAGTACTCCGCCATGGTCAGCGCGGACAGCGCGACGCGCAGACGGGTGCCCGGCGGCTCGTCCATCTGGCCGAAGACCAGCGCGGTCTTGTCCAGAACGCCCGAGTCGACCATCTCGTCGATGAGGTCGTTGCCCTCACGGGTGCGCTCGCCGACACCGGCGAACACCGACACACCACCGAAGTTCTCGGCGACGCGGTAGATCATCTCCTGGATCAGAACGGTCTTGCCGACACCGGCACCACCGAACAGACCGATCTTGCCACCCGTGACGTACGGGGTGAGCAGGTCGATGACCTTGATGCCGGTCTCGAACATCTCGGTCTTGGACTCGAGGTCCTTGAACTCCGGGGCCTTGCGGTGGATCGGCCACCGGACCTGGACCTGCGACTCGAACTCGTCCTTGTCGACGTTCAGCACGTCACCGAGGGCGTTGAACACCTTGCCCTTGGTGATCTGGCCGACCGGGACGGAGATCGCCGCACCGGTGTCGGAGACCTGCGAACCACGGACCAGGCCGTCGGTCGGCTGCATCGAGATGCCGCGGACCATGCCGTCGCCGAGGTGCTGGGCGACCTCGAGGGTCAGGGTCTTCTTGCCCGTGCCGTCGGGGTTGTCCACCTCGACGTGCAGGGCGTTGTACATGTCCGGAATCGCGTCGACGGGGAACTCCACGTCGACGACCGGGCCGATGACCCGCGCGACGCGGCCCGTCGCCGTGGTCGGCTCAACAGTGGTGGTCATACTCATTCGCTCCCGCGGCTAGCGTCGGCGAGGGCGTTGGCACCGCCGACGATCTCGCTGATTTCCTGGGTGATCTCGGCCTGACGGGCCGAGTTGGCAAGCCGCGTGAGCGACTTGATGAGCTCGCCGGCGTTGTCCGTCGCGCTCTTCATCGCGCGGCGGCGGGCGGCGTGCTCGGAAGCGGCCGACTGCAGCAGCGCGTTGTAGATCCGGCTCTCGACGTACCGCGGCAGCAGGGCGTCCAGGACGCCCTCCGCCGACGGCTCGAAGTCGTACAGCGGGAAGATCTCCGACTTGGCCGGCGTCTGGTCGCTGAGCTGGACCTCGTCCAGCTTCAGCGGCAGCAGCCGCGCCTCGACCGCGTTCTGCGTCAGCATCGACACGAACTCGGTGGAAACCAGGTGGAGTTCGTCCACACCGCCGGTCTCGGCCGTGAAGGCCTCGATCAGGTCGGCCGCCACGGTCTTCGCGTCACCGTACGTCGGCTTGTCCGAGAATCCCGTCCACGAGCCCTCGATCGCCAGACCGCGGAACGTGTAGTACGAGACGCCCTTGCGGCCGATGATGTACGCCACCACGTCCTTGCCCTCGGACCGCAGGCGCTCGGCGAGCACCAGCGAAGCCTTGATGGCGTTGGTCGAGTAGCCGCCGGCCAGGCCGCGGTCCGCCGTGATCAGCAGGACCGCCGCGCGCTTGGCGTTCGGGTTCTCGGTGGTGAGCGGGTGCTTGGCGTTGGACCGGGTGGCCACCGCCGTCACCGCCCGGGTGAGCTCATCGGCGTACGGAGTGGAGGCGGCCACCGCGCGCTGCGCCTTGACGATGCGCGACGCGGAGATCATCTCCATCGCCTTGGTGATCTTCTTCGTCGCGGTGACAGAGCGGATCCGGCGCTTGTAGACCCGAAGCTGTGCTCCCATGGGTCGTTACGTCCTTTCCCTCGCTACCGGACTCAGGCCTGCTCGGAGAGCAGCTTGCCGTCAGCGGTCTGGTAACCCTGCTTGAAGGCCTCGATCGCGCTGGTCAGCGCGTCGACGGTGCCGTCGGCCAGCAGACCGGTCTCGACGATGCCGGCGAGCAGGTCCTTGTGCTGCAGGCGCACGTGGTCCAGGAACTCGCGCTCGAAGCGGCGGATCTCGGCGACCGGGACGTCGTCCAGCTTGCCGTTGGTGCCGGCCCAGATGGAGACGACCTGCTCCTCGACCGGGAACGGCTGGTACTGGCCCTGCTTCAGCAGCTCGACCATGCGCGCACCGCGCTCCAGCTGGGCCTTGGAGGCCGCGTCCAGGTCGGAACCGAAGGCGGCGAAGGCCTCCAGCTCACGGTACTGGGCGAGGTCCAGACGCAGGCGGCCGGCGACCGAGCGCATGGCCTTGATCTGGGCGGAGCCACCGACGCGGGAGACCGAGATACCGACGTTCACGGCCGGGCGGATGCCGGCGTTGAACAGGTCGGACTCCAGGAAGCACTGGCCGTCGGTGATGGAGATGACGTTGGTCGGGATGTACGCCGAGACGTCGTTGGCCTTGGTCTCGATGATCGGCAGACCGGTCATCGAGCCGCCGCCCAGGGCGTCGTTCAGCTTCGCGCAGCGCTCCAGCAGGCGGGAGTGCAGGTAGAAGACGTCGCCCGGGTAGGCCTCGCGGCCCGGCGGGCGGCGCAGCAGCAGGGAGACGGAACGGTAGGCCTCGGCCTGCTTCGACAGGTCGTCGAAGATGATCAGGACGTGCTTGCCGTCGTACATCCACTCCTGGCCGATGGCCGAACCGGTGTACGGGGCGAGGTACTTGAAGCCGGCCGGGTCGGAGGCGGGAGCGGCCACGATGGTGGTGTACTCCAGCGCGCCGGCCTCCTCCAGGGCGCCGCGGACGGACGCGATGGTGGAGCCCTTCTGGCCCACGGCGACGTAGATGCAGCGGACCTGCTTCTCCGGGTCGCCCGAGCGCCAGTTGTCGCGCTGGTTGATGATCGTGTCGACGGCCACCGCGGTCTTGCCGGTCTGGCGGTCACCGATGATCAGCTGGCGCTGGCCGCGGCCGATCGGGGTCATCGCGTCGATGGCCTTGATGCCGGTCTGCAGCGGCTGCTTGACCGACTTGCGGGCCATGACGCCGGGGGCCTGCAGCTCAAGGGCGCGGCGACCGGTGGCGGCGATGTCGCCCAGGCCGTCGATCGGGTTGCCCAGCGGGTCCACGACGCGGCCGAGGTAGCCGTCGCCGACCGGAACCGAGAGGACCTCGCCGGTGCGGCGCACGGTCTGGCCCTCTTCGATGCCGCCGAACTCACCGAGGACGACGACACCGATCTCGCGGGTGTCGAGGTTCAGCGCGAGGCCGAGCGTGCCGTCCTCGAACTTCAGCAGCTCGTTCGCCATGACCGAGGGCAGGCCCTCGACATGCGCGATGCCGTCCGCCGCGTCAGTGACCGTGCCGACCTCTTCCACAGAAGCGGCGTCCGGCTGGTACGACTGGACAAAGTCGGCCAGCGCGTCCCGGATCTCCTCCGGACGGATCGTAAGCTCCGCCATCAGGCTTCCCTGCTCTCCTAGTTTGCGATCCTCGGCCCGCCATTGAGGGCCGCAAGTATTCGACTCTCGGCCGGGTCTTCCGAACCGGCCGTACGATGTGCCGGCTCCTTGGGGAGCCGGTTTCCCGACCGAGGGTCGGATGTGCTGCTTCGGTGCTCAGCCTTCGAGCGACTGGCGAGCGCCTTCGAGGCGGCTCGACACGGTGCCGTTGATGATCTCGTCGCCGATCTGCACCTGGACGCCACCGACGACCTCGGGGTCGACGTCGATGTTCAGGTGGACCTGGCGGCCGTACATCCGGCCCAGAGCACCGGACAGGCGCTCCTTCTGGGTGTCCGACAGCGGCACCGCGGTGGTGACCAGGGCCACCACGCGGCCGCGGCGTGCGGCGGCGAGCTTCGAGTAGGACTCGAGGCCCTGCTCCAGGCTACGGCCACGCGGCGCGTTGACGAGGGCGGTGACCAGCCGGACGGTGCCGGCGTTGGCGCGGCCGCCGAGCAGCTTCTTGATCAGCTCGGCCTTCGCGACGGCTCCGGCCTTCGGCTCGGTCAGCGCGGCGCGCAGCTCGTGCGCGCCGCTCACCACCCGGCCGAAGCGGAAGAGCTCGTCCTCGACGTCGTCCAGGACGCCGGCCTTGTCCGCGGCGATGATCTCCGCGTACGCGGAGAGCTGCTCGGTCGCGTCCACCAGGTCGCGCGAGCCCGACCAGCGGGAGCGGACCAGGCCGGAGACCAGGTCGACGGCCTCGCCGGAGACCTGACCGGTCAGCAGCGAGGTGACCAGCTGGGCCTTGTCCTGGCCGGACCGGGACGGGTCCGTCAGGACTCGGCGCAGCGACACCTCACGGTCCAGCACGGCCGTGACGGCGGTGAGCTCCTCGGCGAGCTTGGCCGCGTCCACCGAGGTGGAGTCGGTCAGGCTCTCCAGGTTCTGCCGGCCGGCAGCGAGGGCCTCACGGCTGGCGCCGATCACTTGGCCGCACCCTGAGCAACGGCGGCCTTGGCCTCCAGCTCGTCCAGGAAGCGGTCGATGACGCCGCTCTGCCGGGCGTGGTCCTCCAGGGACTCGCCCACGATGCGGGACGCCAGCTGGGTGGCCAGCGAGCCCACGTCCTGACGCAGGGCGGCAGTGGCCTGCTTCTTGTCCGCCTCGATCTGGGCGTGACCGGCGGCGACGATGGCCTCGCGCTGGCGCTGGCCCTCCTCGCGCATCTCGGCGAGCTGGGCGGCACCCTGCTCGCGAGCCTGCTCGACGATGCGGGCAGCCTCGTGGCGCGCCTCGGCGAGCTCGGCGCGGTACTGCTCAAGCAGGGCCTGGGCCTCCACCTGAGCGGCCTCGGCGCGCTCCATGCCGCCCTCGATCGCGTCCCGGCGCTCCGACAGCACCTTCTCGATGCTGGGGAGGAGCTTCTTGCCAAGGATGCCGAAGACGATGAAGAAGCAGAGCAGGCCGATGATGATCTCGGGCCATGCGGGCAGAAGGGGGTTCATGATCTCCCCCTCCTCCGCGAGGTGAGCCGCGATGCTCATATCTGGACCTTCCTCGAAGGGTCTACGGCGGGGATTACTTGGGGCCCTGGCCGAAGACGAACGGCATGACGATGCCGATGAGGGCGAGCGCCTCGGTCAGCGCGAAGCCGATGAACATGTTGGAACGGATCAGGCCGGCGGCCTCGGGCTGACGGGCCATCGCCTGGACGCCGTTGCCGAAGATCAGACCGACGCCGATGCCGGGGCCGATCGCGGCGAGGCCGTAGCCGATCGAAGCGACGGAACCGTAGACGCCGACCTCAGCGAGCATGCTCATTGCAATGTGTCCTTTGCGGGGATGGTGTACCGGTGGTGATTGGCCACCGGGCGTTCCGGGGGTGGTTCAGGAGGGCCGAGGGCCCAGGCTCAGTGCGCCTCTTCCAGGGCACCGGCGATGTAGCTGCTGGCCAGCATCACGAAGATGTAGGCCTGCAGGAACTGGACCAGCAGCTCGAAGGCGGTCAGGCCGACGGCGACGACGAACGAGGCCGAGCCGTACAGCGCGCCCAGGGAGGGGCTGAGCAGGTACCAGGAGGCGACGGAGAACATCACGACCAGCAGGTGGCCGGCGAACATGTTCGCGAAGGCTCGGACCGCGAGCGTGAACGGGCGCACGAAGATGTTCGAGAAGAACTCGATCGGCACCAGGATGAACATGACCCAGCCGGGGATGCCCGAGGGCCAGCAGAGGTTCTTGAGACCGCCGACGAAGCCGTGCTTCTTGAAGGTCAGCGTCATGTAGGTGATCCACACGACCGCCGCGAGGCCGGCCGGGAACGCGATCGCCGCCGTCACGGGGAACTGTGCGAACGGGATGATCGACATGATGTTCATCAACCAGATGAAGAAGAACATCGAGACCAGCATCGGGACGTACTTCTCGCCCTTTTTGCCGATCGTCTCCAGGACGATGGAGCGCTTGACGAAGTCGTAGCCGATCTCACCGACCAGCTGCAGCTTGCCGGGGACCAGGCGCGGCTTGGCGAAGGAGGCCCAGAAGAACACGACGACCAGGAGCGCGACGATGATCGACAGCAGCATCGGCTTGTTGAAGTCGACGCTGCCGATCGAGAAGATCGGCTCGAACTGGAACTCGTTCAGACCCGGGGCCGGGAAGCCACAGCCAGCGTCCCCGAAGTGGCAACTGCCTGAGGCGAGGGACGTGAGTTCAGCACTCACCGCGGACTCCTTCGTCGTGACGCATGGATACGGCAACCTCGGTGTGTCGGCGTGGCCTGCGGCCACGGAACGGCACTGGAACTTGATGGGTTTCTCGCCGACCCCGCGCGCCGGCGCACTGCACCACAGCGGGATCATCGAAGAATGCGCGGATCCGGGGGGCGATCCGTCCGCTGTCCGGACAGACCTGGCCTCTTCCCGTACTCCGTTGTTGCGACGGACGATAGCAGCCCGTCAGCGCGGCATAAACACCGCCCCCCTCATTGGGGGGACAGCTGGGCCTCGTCACTGTTGACGCCCCTTGTCGGAGGGCTTGTCGCCCTTCTTTTCGGAGGCGTCGGGGTCGACGTAGAAGGTCTTGGCCTTGAGCGCACCACGCACCTGGAAGCCCGTCCAGATCAGGGCGCAGCCGAGCAGGGTGAAGGCGAAGGCCTGCCGGTTGAAGAGATCGGTGTTCTTGAAGACCGCGAGCACGATGCCGACCAGCAGGATCTGCGTGGTGTACACCAGCAGCGCCGCGGCCATCATGATCTGCGGGTTCGACCTGGTCAGCCGGTCGAGCGCGAACTGGCCGGAGGCGAAGAAGGCCATCACGAGCAGCGCGCCGAAGAGGGCACCGAGCAGGCCCTTCCCCCCGGCGACGGCGAAGGAGATCGCCATGGCGATGATCCCGGCGGCCGCAGTGGGAATCGCGGCGCCTCGGAGGATCCGGGCGTCGGTGGACGGCATGTCGGCAGCTCCGGCGGCATGTCGATGTGGCGGGGGACGGGCACAGCGGTGGCGGGTGACACCGGACCGAGGCATCGCCGCGGGCCGCCCATCGGAACGGCGGGCCCGGTGAGGGAGACCGACAGGGACGGAAGTCATCCACCTGTCAGGTCTTTCGGCGTGTTCTCGGTACTCGTGAACGGTATCACAAACTATTTGATGAGAGCTTTACCATGAATATGTGGCACCTGTCACACCAACGGCGCAACGGATCCGCCATTCGAGTGAACGCCATCCGATGGACCCTCAACTCCCTTGTCAGTGGCGACCGGTGGCCTTGTGGTGGGGGCCGACCGCGGTGGAGCCCACGCCGGAGTCCCGGCCTGCTTCACCCAGGAGTTGCTTGTCCTTCGCCGACAGTTCGGCCATCGGACCGCTCTGCTGCCGCCGGTAGCGCGGGGGGACGAAGGACTGCACCGCCCGCGGGGCGCGCGGCCGGAACCGCGGGGTGAGCAGCACCACCAGGCCGACCAGGCAGAGCCCGGCGAGCGTCAGGACGACGGTGCGGCCGGTGTTGGTCACCGAGAAGGCCACCGAACCGAAGGCGATCAGCGCGGCCCAGAAGTACATGATCAGTACGGCGCGGCTGTGCGAGTGACCCACCTGGAGCAGCCGGTGGTGGAGGTGGCGCTTGTCCGCGGCGAACGGGGACTGGCCGGCCCAGGTGCGGCGCACCACCGCGAGCAGCAGGTCGGCCAGCGGCAGCGCGATGACCGTCAGCGGCAGCAGCAGCGGGATGTAGATCGGCACCAGGGCGTGCACGGCGGCGGTCTGCGAACCGGTCTCGTTGCTGATCAGGTCCGGGTCGACCCGGCCGGTGATCGAGATCGCGGCGACGGCCAGCATCAGGCCCAGCATCATCGAGCCGGAGTCGCCCATGAAGATCCGCGCGGGGTGCATGTTGTGCGCCAGGAAGCCCAGGCACATGCCGATCAGCAGCACGCTGAACAGCACGGCGGGGGCCGCGTCGGTGATCGTGTAGCCGTACCAGAGCCGGTAGCTGTACAGGAAGAAGGCCATCGCGGCGATGCAGACCATGCCGCCGGCCAGGCCGTCCAGGCCGTCGATGAAGTTCACCGCGTTCACCATGACGACGACCAGGGTGACCGAGATGACCATGCCCTGGGTCGGACTGACCGCGACCGGGCCGACACCGGGCACCGGGAGGGTGATCACCGTGACGCCCTGCCAGACCATCACGCCGGCGGCGATCATCTGGCCGCCGAGCTTCACCAGCGCGTCCACGCCCCACTTGTCGTCGAGGACCCCGAGCAGGAACATGATCCCGGCGCCGGACAGCAGCGCGCGGATGTCCGTGCCCTGCGAGAACACCTTGCTCAGGTTGTCGAGCTGGGAGGCGACCAGGATGCCCGCGCACAGTCCGCCGAACATCGCGATGCCGCCGAGCCGCGGCGTGGGCTCGCGGTGCACGTCGCGGGCGCGCACCGGCGGCATGGCGCCGGCCGCTATGGCGAACTTCCGGACCGGGCCGGTCAGCAGGTAGGTGACGGCGGCGGTGCAGAACAGCACCAGCAGATACTCACGCACCACTGGCCTCCTGCATCACTGTCGAACGGGGAAGTACCGAAGGTACTCCCCTGCCTTCCCGGGGTTCGAGGTGCGTCGCCACGGCACACACCTTATTGAGTCGGACGCCGGGACCGTGCATCGCGGTTCGCCCTCCCGGGTAGGAGATCCGGATACCCGCGGAGAACCTCCGTCAGCCACGGTCGGCGAAGGCCAGCGCCAGCTCCCGGACCCGCGCCGCGGCGGGGGCGACCGCGCCCCCGTCGAGCACCCGGGCGATCAGCCCGGCGATCTCCGTCAGCTCGGCCTCCCCCATCCCCTGGCTGGTCACCGTGCCCGTGCCCAGCCGGATGCCGGAGGCCTCGGCGGCCGGCGCCGGGTCGTACGGCAGCGCGCACTTGCCGAGCAGCAGCCCGGCCGCCGCGCAGCGCCGCTCGGCCTCCGCTCCGGTCACCCCGAGCGGGCTCACGTCGGCGGTCACCAGATGGGTGTCGGTGCCGCCCGTCAGCGGGCGCATCCCGGCCTCCGCGAGCCCGCCGGCGAGCGCCCGGGCCCCGGACACCGCCCGCTGCGCGTACGCCCGGTACGCGGGCCCGGAGGCCTCCGCGAGGGCCACCGCCTTGCCGGCCACCTCGTTCATCGCCGCGCCGCCCTGGCTGAACGGGAACACCGCCCGGTCGATCCGCTCGGCCAGCTGCGCGGTGCACAGCAGCAGCCCGCCGCGCGGACCGCGCAGGAGCTTGTGGGTGGCCGCCACGGTGACGTCCGCGTACGGCACCGGGGAGGGCGCCACCCCGGCCGCGATCAGCCCGGTGGTCTGCGCGGCGGAGGCGATCAGATAGGCGTCCACCTCGTCGGCGATCTCCCGGAACGCCGCCCAGTCCGGGTGCCGGGGGTGCGAGATCGAGCCCGCCACGATGGCCTTGGGGCGGTGCTCCCGGGCCAGGTCGCGGACCTGGTCGAGGTCGATCAGCCCGTCGCTCTCGCGCACGCCGTAGCCGGTGAAGGCGAACCAGCGCCCGGAGAAGTTGGCGCGCGAGCCGCAGCTGAGGTGGCCGCCGTGCTCCAGCGACATCGCCAGCACTCCGTCGCCGGGCCGCAGCAGTGCCGCGTACGCCGCCAGCATCGCCGAAGTCGCCGACCGCGGCTGGACGTTGGCGTGCGGGGCGGCGAACAGCTCACGGGCCCGGTCGATCGCCAGCAGCTCGGCGGCGTCCGCCAGCGCGCAGCCGGTGTGGTGCCGGCGGCCCGGGTAGCCCTCGGCGTACTTGTCGATCAGCGGGCCGGTGAGCGCCGCCAGGACGGCGGGGGTGGTCAGGTTCTCCCCCGCCAGCAGCTGGATCGTTTCGGCGCGCCGCTCGGCCTCCGCGGCCAGCAGGTCGGCCAGCTGGGGATCGGCCCGGTGCAGCGCCTCGGACACCCAGGGGCGCCCGGTCGTCGTGGTGGGGTCGGTCGCGGCATCGGTGACGGTCATGGCGGGGCTCCCGGGCGCTGCGGGGACTGTGTCACCCAGCGTAGGACCGCCGACCGCGCCCGGCCCGCCGAACCACGGCCGGACGGCCCCATTCAGCGCCTCGGCGCCCGCCCGCGGGCCGTCGGCGCGGCGCGGGGACGTCAGCGCGGCGCGGGGACGCCGGTGAGCGCGGTGACCACCGGGTCGACCGCGTGGAATATCTCCTCGCCGCAGTTGCGGAACATGCCGATCGGCGCCCCGTACGGGTCGTCCAGCTCGTCCGACTCCGGCGTGGCGGCCAGCAGCCAGCCGCGCAGCGCGGCGGCCGCCCGGACCAGCGCGCGGGCCCGCTCGGTGACGTCGGCGCCGCGCCGGGGATCCGGCAGGGTGCCCGGGTCTATCGTCCGCACCAGGCGGGTGAACTCCTTCAGCGTGAAGGTGCGCAGCCCCGCCTCGTGACCCATCGAGATCACCTGGGCGCGGTGGTCCAGCGTCGCGGTGAGCACCAGATCGGCCTCGACCACGTGCTCGTCCAGCAGCTCGCGGCCGGTGAAGCCCCCGCTGTCGGCGCCGTACTCGTCGAGCACGGTCGCGGCGTGGTCCTCCATCGGCGCGCCCTCGTGGCCCCAGGTGCCGGCGCTCTCGACCAGGATCCGCCCGGCCACCCGGGGGCTCAGCCGGGTGTCCAGCTCACGCCGGGTCAGCCGCTCGGCGATCGGCGAGCGGCAGATGTTCCCGGTGCAGACGAACAGGATCCGGAAGTGGTCCAGCGGCCTGGGGCCCACGCTCAGGTACGGCGCTATGCCCGGCCCGGCGTGGAGCGAGGCGGTGGGCGTCAACTGCCGGCCTCCAGGTCGGGGACGACCTCCCTCAGCTGCTCGACACTGATCGCGCCGGCCCGCAGCAGGACCGGGACCTTGCCGGTGACGTCGACGATCGACGAGGTGGCGGAGTCCTCGGCCGCCCCGCCGTCCAGGTAGACCGAGATCGCGTCGCCGAGCTGGGCCTGGGCCTCGTCGCAGGTCAGCGGGGGCGTCCCGCCGATCCGGTTGGCGCTGGAGACGGCCAGCGGGCCGGTGGCGTTCAGCAGCTCGATGGCGACCGGGTGCAGCGGCATCCGGACCGCGACGGTGCCGCGGGTGTCGCCGAGGTCCCAGCGCAGCGAGGGCTGGTGCCGGGCGACCAGGGTGAGCCCGCCGGGCCAGAAGGCGTCGACCAGCTCCCAGGCCTGCTCGGAGAAGTCGGTGACCAGGCCGTGCAGGGTGGTCGGCGAGCCGACCAGCACCGGCGAGGGCGTGTTGCGGCCACGGCCCCGGGCGGCCATCAGCTCGGCGACGGCCTCCGGGGAGAAGGCGTCCGCACCGACCCCGTACAGGGTGTCGGTGGGCAGCACGACGAGTTCGCCGCGGCGGACGGCCGAGGCGGCCTCGCGCAGACCGGTGGCGCGGTCCCCGGCATCGGCACAGTCGTAGCGGCGGCTCATCGGTGCGGTCCCCTTCCGGAGTGGCTCATGGCAGTCACTACGGCCGCCACTGTGGTCACAGCGCGGCCTTGCGCGCTGTCGTACAGCACTTGGTGTTCACGACCCGACCCTCCGGGCGGTCGTACTGCGCCCGACTGTTCACGACCCGACCCTCCGGGCGGTCGTACTGGGCCCGATTCTTCACGACCCGACCCTCCGGGCGGTCGTGAAGCGCGGCCGGTTGTTCAGGTCGCGGTGGTCGGCGGTGTCCGTCCAGCCGTGTTCCTCGTTGAAGATCCACGGCACCTGGCCGCCCTGCTGGTCGGCGTGCTCGATGACCACCGCGCCGCCCGGGCGCAGCAGTCGGGCCGCGACCCGCTCGATGCCGCGGATGGTGTCCAGGCCGTCCTCGCCGGAGAACAGCGACATCTGCGGGTCGTGGTCGCGGGCCTCCGGCGCGACGTACTCCCACTCGGTGAGCGGGATGTACGGCGGGTTGGAGATGACCAGGTCGAAGCGGCCGTCCCAGGAGCGGTCGTCCTCGAAGGCCCTGGTGGCGTCACCGGCGTGCAGGGTGACCCGGGCGCGGTCCGGGCTGGCCTCGATGTTGCGCCGGGTGTACTCCAGCGCGCCCTCGTCCAGTTCGAAGGCGTGCACGGTCGAGCGCGGCAGTTCCTGGGCGAGGGCGAGGGCGATCGCGCCGGAGCCGGAGCACAGGTCCACCACCAGCGGCTCGGCCACGTCCATGTCGCGCACCGCGTCTATCGCCCACTCGACGACCGTCTCGGTCTCCGGCCGGGGCACGAACACCCCGGGGCCGACCTCCAGTTCGAGGTAGCGGAAGAACGCCCGCCCGGTGATGTGCTGGAGCGGCTCGCGCGCCTCGCGGCGGGAGACGGCCTCCCAGTAGCGGGCGTCGAAGTCGGCGTCCTTCACCGTGTGCAGCTGGCTGCGCTTGACGTTGTGGACGTAGGCGGCGAGCTCCTCCGCGTCGAAGCGCGGCGACGGCACGCCGGCCGCGGCCAACCGCTGGGTGGCCTGGGCCACCTCGGCGAGCAGCAGGTTCATCCGTACGACCTCTTGTTTCTCCGGCTCCGGGCGAAACGCGGGCTGGGGCGCGCCGGTCTCAGTTCTCTTGGGCCGCGGCGAGCTTGGCCGCCGCGTCCTTGTCGACGCAGGACTGGATCACCGCGTTCAGGTCGCCGTCCAGGACCTGGTCCAGGTTGTACGCCTTGAATCCGGTGCGGTGGTCCGAGATGCGGTTCTCGGGGTAGTTGTACGTGCGGATCCGCTCGGAGCGGTCCACGGTGCGGACCTGGCTGCGGCGCGCGTCCGAGGCCTCCCGCTCGGCCTCCTCCTGCGCGGCGGCCAGCAGCCGCGAACGCAGGATGCGCATCGCCTGCTCCTTGTTCTGGAGCTGGCTCTTCTCGTTCTGGCAGGACGCCACGATACCGGTCGGCAGGTGGGTGATCCGGACCGCGGAGTCGGTGGTGTTGACCGACTGGCCGCCGGGGCCGGAGGAGCGGTAGACGTCGATCCGCAGGTCGTTGGCGACGATCTCGACCTCGACCTCCTCCGCCTCGGGGGTGACCAGCACGCCCGCCGCGGAGGTGTGGATGCGGCCCTGCGACTCGGTGGCGGGGACGCGCTGCACGCGGTGCACGCCGCCCTCGTACTTCAGCCGGGCCCAGACGCCCTGGCCGGGCTCGGTGCTGCCCTTGGTCTTCACGGCCACCGAGACGTCCTTGTAGCCGCCGAGGTCGGACTCGTTGGAGTCGATGAGCTCGGTCTTCCAGCCGACCCGCTCCGCGAAGCGCAGGTACATCCGGAGCAGGTCGCCGGCGAACAGCGCGGACTCCTCGCCGCCCTCGCCCGCCTTGATCTCCAGGATGACGTCCTTGTCGTCGCTCGGGTCGCGCGGCACCAGCAGCAGCCGCAGCTCCTCGGTGAGCTCGTCCCGGCGTGCCTCGGAGTCCTTCACCTCGGCGAGGAACTCCGGGTCCTCGGCGGCGAGTTCACGCGCGGCCTCGATGTCCTCGCCGGCCTGCCGCCACTGCCGGTAGACCCGGGTGATCGGGGTCAGCTCGGCGTACCGCTTGGCCAGCTTGCGGGCGTTGTTCTGGTCGGCGTGGACGGACGGGTCGGCCAGCCTCGTTTCGAGGTCGGCGTGCTCGACGAGGAGCTCTTCGACTGCCTCGAACATGGGGTGGCCTTCTTCCCGGGGACTCGGAAACGTGTGGGGGGTGGGGAACTCGCGGGGGGACGCGAACGGCGCCGGCCCCCAGCGCCCCCGACAACGAGTACGGGGGCACCGGGAACCGGCGCCGAGGGAGCGCTAGGCCTTCGCGCTGTGCTGCTTGCCGAAGCGGGCCTCGAAGCGGGCCACGCGGCCACCGGTGTCGAGGATCTTCTGCTTGCCGGTGTAGAACGGGTGGCACTGCGAGCAGACCTCGGCGCGGATCTCGCCACTGGTCTCGGTCGAGCGGGTGGTGAACTCGGCACCGCAGGTGCAGGTCACACGGGTGACCACGTACTCGGGGTGAACGTTGGGCTTCAAGGGGTTCTCCTAGGTTTCGGGAGGGCACCGGGTCGGCGGCTGGAGCGCCGCACGTGAACCGGGACCGACGGACCAGTCTGCCAGGACCGGCCGCATCTTCCCAAACCGGGTCGCGTTCCGGGATATTCCGGGCGCCCCTCAGTGTGCCGTTCCGGCCTTCGGGGTGGCCTTCGGGGTGGCCTTCCCGGTGCCCCGCGCGGCCGCCGAGGGGGCCGCCGAGGGGGTGGCCGTGGGAGCCGCCTGGGCGGGGTTCTCCGGCTGCGCGGAGACGACCGCCGACGGGAACGCCTGGTCGGCCTTGAGCGCCCCCCAGACCTGCCCGGCCTGCGGCTGCTGCTCGACCACCCGGTTCGGGTCGCCGGGGGCCGTCTCCACCGGCAGGGTGACCATGCTCAGCTGGTCCGGGCCTATCCCCTTGAGCTCCTGGGCGAGCCCGACCAGCGAGTTCACCGAGCCGAGCGCGGAGTCGGTGGTGATGCTCCTGGTCACGGTGTCGCCGATCGACCACAGCTTGACCGGGTTGGTGAGCATCCCGTTCCCCCCGACCTGCTGCAGCAGCGACTTCACCATCTGCTTCTGGAGCTCGATCCGGCCGAGGTCGCTGCCGTCGCCGACGCCGTGCCGGGTGCGCACGAAGGCCAGTGCCTGCCGGCCGTCCAGGTGGTGCTCGCCGGGCGGCAGGTCGAGCCCGCTGTCCTTGTCGTGGATGGCCACCGCGGTGGTCACGGTGGCCCCGCCCATCGCGTCCACGACCCTGGCGAAGCCGGCGAAGTCGATCTGCAGGTAGTGGTCCATCCGCAGCCCGGTGAGCTGCTCGGTGGTCTTGACGGCGCAGACCGCTCCGCCGCTCTCGAAGGCGCTGTTGTACATCGCGCGCTTGGCGCCGGGCACGGTCCGGCCGCTCGGGTCGGCGCAGTCGGGGCGGGTGACCAGGGTGTCGCGCGGGATCGAGACGACCTGGGCGCGGGAGTGGTCCTGGTTGATGTGCACCACCATCGCGGTGTCCGAGCGGGCGGTGTCGCCGGTGTCCCCGCCCGCGATCGAGCCGTTGTCCCCGCCGCGCGAGTCGGAGCCGAGCACCAGGATGTTGAAGGAGCCGTCGGTGGCGGCCGGCGGCCGGGCGTCGCCGAGCCGGGCGTCGATGTCGACGCTCTTGATGTTGCCGTTGAGCCTGAACCAGGCGAAGAGGGCCGCGCCGGCGCCGAGGACGACGAGCGCGACGAACGCGCAGGCGGCCGTCCGCAGGACTCTGCGGCGGCGCCCTGGAACCCTCTTGTGTTCGGCCATACGGTCCAGAGTAAATCGGACAACATGATCCAAACGCCCTCAAGTTGTCCCGACTCTGGAACAAACCGGGCCGGACGCACGGAACCCCGGACCGCTCGCGCGATCCGGGGTTCCGTGCTCGGACAACCGTCCGGCTACGGTCAGTCGTTGGAGCCGG
The DNA here is from genome assembly GCF_042677365.1 of Kitasatospora sp. NPDC127116. NCBI lineage: Bacteria > Bacillati > Actinomycetota > Actinomycetes > Kitasatosporales > Streptomycetaceae > Kitasatospora > Kitasatospora sp. NPDC127116. The sequence continues at coordinate 33,226 of NZ_JBHXTL010000006.1, read as the reverse complement.
GGGTGGTCTTGGCGATCTGCATCAGGAACTCGGCGTTGCTCTTGGTCTGCTTCATCTTGTCCAGGAGCAGCTCGATCGCCTGCTGCGAGTCGAGCGCGTGCAGCACCCGGCGCAGCTTCCAGACGATGGCCAACTCCTCGCTGCCGAGCAGGATCTCCTCCTTGCGGGTGCTGGAGGCGTCCACGTCGACGGCCGGGAAGATGCGCTTGTCCGAGAGCTTCCGGTCGAGCTTGAGCTCCATGTTGCCGGTGCCCTTGAACTCCTCGAAGATCACCTCGTCCATGCGCGAGCCGGTCTCGACCAGCGCGGTGGCCAGGATGGTCAGCGAGCCGCCGTTCTCGATGTTGCGCGCGGCACCGAAGAACTTCTTCGGCGGGTACAGCGCGGTCGAGTCGACACCACCGGACAGGATGCGGCCGGAGGCCGGCGCGGCCAGGTTGTAGGCGCGGCCGAGACGGGTGATCGAGTCCAGCAGGATGACCACGTCGTGGCCCAGCTCGACCAGGCGCTTGGCGCGCTCGATGGCCAGCTCGGCGACGGTGGTGTGGTCCTCGGCCGGGCGGTCGAAGGTCGAGGAGATGACCTCGCCCTTCACCGACCGCTGCATGTCGGTGACCTCTTCCGGACGCTCGTCGACCAGGACGACCATCAGGTGGCACTCGGGGTTGTTGTGGGTGATCGCGTTGGCGACCGCCTGGAGCACCATGGTCTTGCCGGTCTTCGGCGGCGCGACGATCAGACCGCGCTGGCCCTTGCCGATCGGCGACACCAGGTCGATGATCCGGGTGGTCAGCACGCCCGGGTCGGTCTCCAGGCGCAGCCGCTCCTGCGGGTAGAGCGGGGTGAGCTTGTTGAACTCGGGGCGGCCGCGGCCGCTCTCCGGGTCCATGCCGTTGACGGAGTCCAGCCGCACCATGGCGTTGAACTTCTCGCGGCGCTCGCCGTCCTTGGGCTGGCGCACCGCGCCGGTGATGGCGTCGCCCTTGCGCAGGCCGTTCTTGCGGACCTGGGCGAGCGAGACGTAGACGTCGTTCTGGCCCGGCAGGTAGCCGGAGGTGCGCACGAACGCGTAGTTGTCGAGGATGTCGAGGATGCCCGCGACCGGGATCAGGACGTCGTCCTCGCCGATCTGCGGCTCGGCGGGGCCGGCCTCGAAGCCCTCGCGGCCGCGACGGCCACGGCGGTCGCGGTAGCGCCCGCGCCGGCCACGGCGGCCGTCGCCGAACTCGTCGTCGTCGTAGCCGCCCTGCTGGACCTGCGGCTGCTGGACCTGCTGGGTCTGGCGGCCCTGCTGCTCGGCCTGGCCGCCCTGCTGCTGGCCGCCGCCCTGCTGGGACTGGCGGTCGGTGCGGTCGGTGCGCTCGCGGCGGTTGCGGCGGTCGCGGCGCGACTCGCGGCCGTCGGCGTCCTGGGCCTCGCCGGCCTCCTGGCGCTCGGTGCGCTCGGTGCGCTCGGTGCGGTCGCCGCCCTCGCGGCGCTCACGCCGCTCACGGCGGTCGCGACGGCTCTCGCGGCCGTCCTCACGGCCCTCGAAGCCGCGGGTCTCGGCCGGGCGGGCCTCGGCCTGCTTCGGCTCGGCGACCGCGACGGTGGCGGCCTCGGCCGGGGCCTCCGCGACCGGGGCGGTGGGCGCGCCGGCGGCCGAGGTGGCCCGGCGGCGGGTGCGCTCGGTACGGGCGGGCGCGGCGGTCTCGGCGGCGGCCTGGACCGGGATCTCGATCTGGGCCTGCGGCTCGGCGGCGGCCGGAGCCTCGGCCGTCTTGGCGGCGGCCTTGGTGCGGCGGGCCGGCTTCTCGGCCGGGGCCTCGGCGTCCGCCTTGGCGGCGGTGCGCTTGGCGGCCGGGGCGGTGCCACCGGCGGCGAGCAGCGGGTCCCCGCCGCTCTTCTCCTTGATGGTCTCGATCAGCTGGCTCTTGCGCATGCGTCCGGTACCGGTGATGCCAAGGTCCGCGGCGAGCTTCTGCAGCTCGGCCAGGACCATGCCGTCCAGGCCCGCGGCGGCGCTGCGGCGGCGCCGGGCCGGGGCAGCGGGGGCGGCGGCTGCGTCCGACGCCTCGGCGTCCGGGCGCGCGCCCATCAGATCGGTGGAGTCGCTCACTAAGGGTCCTTCCCTGGAGCGGACGTCGGCCTGTCTGGCTCGGCGACCGGTTGTGCTGTCCTGACCAACGCTCGACTGCGTCGGTCCGAGGCGGTGATCCCTCGAATGGCGGGAGCCCGTCGAGGGAGAGCTACGTACGAGGTGCGGTGCTTGAAGCACGGTGGTGCTGAGTGGCGCGTGGGCCGGTCGTGTGTCGACCTCCCCTGAGGGCGTAACCCCCACGCTCCCTGCGAATCCCGGGCCCCCGTCGCGTGACGGTGGCCCGCGCTCCGCCCGTCCTGGCCTCAAGGTGGGAGGCCGCGGGTGGGAGTCAGGTGCCGTCACGGCTTCGGGATGCGGCCGCGTGTCGCGCAGGCAGGCTGCGTACGCGCTGCGGTGGGCTCCCGGAGAATCGTCGCCCCGTGCATCGCCGGGACTCCACTGCCGTGGAGTGCTGGGATCGGGACGCGGCGCACCTAGCCCCGGAGGGCACCTGGTGCAGCAATGAGGTTAACACTACCGACCCCCTCAGACATTCCCCAGCCTTGCGCTTGCCAATCGTGTCCGCCGGACCCGGCTCGGCAGGGTGCCGGCGCCGGGTCCCGAGCGGCCCGTTCGGGCTGCTCAGACGTCCAGCGGGAGCACGACGGCCCCGGTGCGGTCGACGTCCAGCCGGTGCGCGGCGAACGCCGGGTCGCCGCCGTGGCCGTGGTGCCCGGCGAAGGAGAGCACCTTGTCGGCGCCCGCCTCGTCGGTCAGCGCCAGGACGGTCGGGCCGGCCCCGGAGATGACCGCGGGGACGCCCTCGGCGCGCAGCGCGCCGACCAGGGCGGCGCTGTCCGGCATCGCGGAGGCGCGGTAGTCCTGGTGCAGCCGGTCCTCGGTGGCGGCGAGGAGCAGCTCGGGGCGCCTGGTCAGCGCCTCCACCAGCAGTGCGGAGCGGCCGGCGTTGACGGCCGCGTCGGCCAGCGGGACGGTCCTCGGCAGCAGTCCGCGCGCGGTCTCGGTGAGCACTTCGCCGGCCGGCACGAACACCACCGGGACGACCTGCTCGGACGGCTCCAGCGCGACCGCCTTGGCCGACTCCTCGTCGGTCCAGGCGATGGTGAAGTTGCCGCGCAGGCAGGCCGCGACGTTGTCCGGGTGGCCCTCCAGCTCGGAGGCGAGGGCCAGCAGCGCGTCGTCGTCCAGCGCGGACGGGCCGCCGATGGTCACCGCGCGGGCGGCCACGATGCCGGCGCAGATGGCGGCCGAGGAGGAGCCGAGGCCGCGGCCGTGCGGTATCCGGTTGGCGCAGACCACTTCGAGGCCCCGCGGCTGGCCGCCGAGCCGGTCGAAGGCGGCGCGCATCGAGCGGACCAGCAGGTGGCGCTCGTCGCGCGGCAACGTGTCGGAGCCCTCACCGGCGATGTCGACGGAGAGGCCGGAGTCGGCGACCCGGACGACGACGTCGTCGTACAGACCCAGCGCGAGCCCGAAGGCGTCGAAGCCCGGGCCGAGGTTGGCGCTGGTCGCGGGAACCCTGACCCGGACGGCGGCGGCACGGAACGCAGGACCGGCCATGCGGTGGACTCTCCTGGGGAAATCGGGCGGCGCGGAGCGCGTCGTCGGTGCGAGGGCGGGGAACGGACCGCGGCCCCTCGGGGGGCGGGCGGTCGCGACGGTCGGCGCGGCCCGGACCCGCCGGGCCCGGGGCATGTGCCACACGGCCGAGGCCAGAGTATCGAAGAGAGGTTCCCCAGCGGTACACCCCGTGGGCCTTCGATCTGGTGTGTTGCCGGTTCTGGCCGGAATGCACACCCCCCTCCGTCAAAGGGAGCGGTGGAAACGGATCGCAATGCGCAGCCCAATTGACACAAAAGTGTCAGTCGGGAACTCCGACGGGCCGACCCCCGAAAGGGTCGGCCCGTCGACGTGCCGGCGCCCGTTACCGGTCGAGCAGTCCGAGGCTGCGGGCGGCCGCCTCCGGGTCGATCGGGACGATCTGCGGCTGCGGCGCGCCGGCCACCGCCCAGTCCGGGTCCTTCAGGCCGTTGCCGGTCACGGTGCAGACGATCCGCTGGCCCGGGTCGACCAGGCCGGCCTCCGCCTTGGCCAGCAGACCGGCCACCGAGGCGGCCGAGGCCGGCTCCACGAAGACGCCCTCCTGCGAGGCCAACAGCCGGTAGGCGGACAGGATCTGACGGTCCGTCACCTTGTCGATGAGGCCGCCGGACTCGTCCCGCGCGGCGAGCGCGAAGTCCCAGGAGGCCGGGTTGCCGATCCGGATCGCGGTGGCGATGGTCTGCGGCTTGAGCACCGGCGCGCCGTCCACGATCGGGGCCGAGCCGGAGGCCTGGAAGCCCCACATCCGCGGGGTGCGGGTGGCGAGGCCGTCCGCGGCGTACTCGCGGTAGCCCTTCCAGTACGCGGTGATGTTGCCCGCGTTGCCGACCGGCAGGACGTGGATGTCCGGGGCGTCGCCGAGCATGTCGACGATCTCGAAGGCCGCGGTCTTCTGGCCCTCGATCCGCACCGGGTTGACCGAGTTGACCAGCGCCACCGGGTACTTCTCGGACAGTTCGCGCGCGAGGGTGAGGCAGTCGTCGAAGTTCCCGTCGACCTGCAGGATCCTGGCGCCGTGCACCAGCGCCTGGCCCATCTTCCCGAGGGCGATCTTGCCCTGCGGGACGAGCACCGCGGAGACCATCCCGGCCCGCACCGCGTACGCGGCGGCGGAGGCCGAGGTGTTGCCGGTGGACGCGCAGATGACCGCCTGCGCGCCCTCCTCCTTGGCCTTGGAGATGGCCATCGTCATCCCGCGGTCCTTGAAGGAACCGGTCGGGTTGGCGCCCTCGACCTTGAGGTAGACCTCGCAGCCCGTGCGCTCGGAGAGCACCTGGGCGGGGACCAGGGGCGTGCCGCCCTCCAGCAGGGTGACCACCGGGGTGGCCGCGGTGACCGGCAGGCGGTCCCGGTACTCCTCGATCAGGCCGCGCCACTGGTGGGTGTGCGCGCCTCGGACGACGTTCTCGGCAACGGCGTTCATGGCTGGTTCCTTATTCCCCTTCGACCCTCATGATGCTGGCCACGTCCCGCACGCTGTCCAGCGCGCGGAGCTTGTCGACCGTCGCCGACAGCGCGGCGTCGGTGGCACGGTGGGTGACCACGACGAGCGAGGCGTCGCCGTCGCGGCCCTGCTGGCGCACGGTGTCGATGGAGACGCCGTGCTCGGCGAAGACGGACGCGACCTGCGCGAGCACGCCCGCGCGGTCGTCCACGTCCAGGCTGACGTGGTAGCGGGTGACGACCTCGTCCATCGGCTTGGCCGGCAGCCGGGTGTACACCGAGTCACCGGGACCGGTGGCGCCGGCCAGCTTGTTGCGGCAGACCGCGACCAGGTCGCCGAGCACCGCGGACGCGGTCGGCGAACCGCCCGCGCCCGGGCCGTAGAACATCAGCCGGCCGGCCGCCTCGGCCTCGACGAACACCGCGTTGTACGCCTCGCGGACGGAGGCCAGCGGGTGCGACAGCGGGATCATCGCCGGGTGGACGCGCGCGGTGACGGACTCGCCGTCCGCGGCCCGCTCGCAGATCGCGAGCAGCTTGACCACGCAGCCCATCTCCTTGGCGGAGGCGATGTCGGCCGCGGTCACCTCGGTGATGCCCTCGCGGTAGACGTCCGCCGCGGTGACCTTGGTGTGGAAGGCGATGCCGGCCAGGATCGCGGCCTTGGCGGCGGCGTCGAAGCCCTCGACGTCGGCCGTCGGGTCCGCCTCGGCGTAGCCCAGCGCGGTGGCCTCCTCCAGTGCCTCCGAGTAACCGGCGCCGGTGGTGTCCATCTTGTCGAGGATGAAGTTGGTGGTGCCGTTGACGATGCCCAGCACCCGGTTGACCTTGTCGCCCGCGAGGGACTCGCGCAGCGGACGCAGCAGCGGGATCGCGCCCGCCACCGCGGCCTCGTAGTACAGGTCCACCCCGGCCCCGGCGGCCGCGGCGTGCAGCTCGGTGCCGTCCTTGGCGAGCAGCGCCTTGTTGGCGCTGACCACCGAGGCGCCCTGCCCGAAGGCGGACAGGATCAGCGATTTGGACGGCTCGATGCCGCCCACCACCTCGACCACCACGTCGATGTCGCCCCGGTTGACCAGGGCCTCGGCGTCGGTGGTGATCAGGTGCTCGGGGACGCCCGGGCGGGTCCGCCCGGCGCGGCGGACCGCGATCCCGGCCAGCTCGACCGGAGCACCGATGCGAGCGGCGAGGTCGTCGGCCGTCGTCGTCATGATGCGCGCCACCTCGGAGCCCACCACACCACAACCCAGCAACGCCACCTTCAGCGGGCGCGTACGCATCATCCGACTCCGCTCTGCATTCATCAGCTTCGGTAATTTCCGGCGGGTTTTCCTGGACCGCCGGGAACTTCGGTCCGTACCAGTCTCCGGGACTTTCCGTACGGATCTACGGTCGTTCCATGATCTGAGACAAGGATTTCGTCATCCGATATCCAGACGCAGGAGATCCTCCTCCGTCTCGCGCCGGACGATCACCCGCGCCGCACCGTCCTTGACGGCGAGCACGGGGGGCTTGAGGGCGTGGTTGTAATTGCTCGCCATCGAACGGCAGTAGGCGCCGGTGGCGGGCACCGCGATCAGGTCGCCGGCGGCCAGGTCGGCCGGCAGGAAGGCGTCCCGGACGACGATGTCGCCGGACTCGCAGTGCTTGCCGACCACCCGCACCAGCATCGGCTCGGCGTCGCTGGTGCGCGACACCAGGGCCACCGAGTACTCGGCGTCGTACAGCGCGGTGCGGATGTTGTCGGACATCCCGCCGTCCACGCTGACGTAGGTGCGCAGGCCCTCCAGCGGCTTGACGGTGCCGACCTCGTACAGCGTGAACGCCGTCGGGCCCACGATCGCCCGGCCCGGCTCCACGCTCAGCCGGGGGGTGTCCAGGTTCGCGGCGGCGCACTCGCGGCGGACGATGTCGGCCAGCGCGGCCGCGATCTCGGCCGGCTCGCGCGGGTCGTCCTCGCTGGTGTACGCGATGCCGAGGCCGCCGCCGAGGTCGATCTCGGGCAGCTCGACGCCGTGCTCGTCGCGGATCCCGGCCAGCAGGCCGACCACCCGGCGGGCGGCCACCTCGAAGCCGGCCATGTCGAAGATCTGCGAGCCGATGTGCGAGTGGATGCCGCGCAGTTCCAGGCTGTCGTGGCCGAGCACCCGGCGCACCGCCTCGGCGGCCGCGCCCCCGGTGAGGGACAGGCCGAACTTCTGGTCCTCGTGCGCGGTGGCGATGAACTCGTGGGTGTGCGCCTCGACGCCGACGGTGATCCGGATCAGCACCTGCTGGCGCACGCCCCGGCGGGCGGCGATCGCGGCCAGGCGCTCGATCTCGTCGTAGGAGTCGACCACGATGTGCCCGACGCCGGTCCTCACCGCGTGTTCGAGCTCGTCCGCCGACTTGTTGTTGCCGTGCAGCGCGATCCGCCGCGGCGGCATCCCGGCGGCCAGCGCGACCGCCAGCTCGCCCGCGCTGCACACGTCGAGGTTGAGGCCCTCCTCGTGCAGCCAGCGCACGACGGCCTTGGAGAGGAACGCCTTGCCGGCGTAGTAGACGTCCGCCTCGGTGCCGAAGGCGTCCCGCCAGGCGCGCGCCCGGGAGCGGAAGTCCTCCTCGTCCAGCACGTAGGCGGGGGTGCCGAACTCGGCCGCCAGCCGCTTGACGTCGACGCCGCCGACGGTGGCCACGCCCTCGGCGTCGCGGGCGACGGTGCGCGACCAGACCTTGGGGTCGAGCGCGTTCAGGTCGGCGGGCGGGGCCTGGTAGTGGCCCTCGGGCAGGACGTCGCCGTGGCGGGGGCCTGCCGGGTGTGCGGAGCGGCTCATCTTCGTAGATCCTTCGAGACCTATGGCGAGGGGCGGCGACGGTCCCCGTTGACCGTCAGCCGCCCCCGCTGTGCGCTTGGGGGTGGTGCCTACATCCGCTCGGGCGCCGTCACGCCCAGGAGCGTGAGGCCGTTGGCGAGCACGGTGCGCGTCGCCTCGACCAGCCAGAGGCGGGCGCGGTGCGTGTCGTTGAGCTCCTCGTCGCCCTTGGGCAGGAACATGCAGTTCTCGTACAGGCGGTGGTATTTGCCCGCGAGCTTCTCCAGGTACACGGCGACCCGGTGCGGCTCGCGCAGCTCGCCGGCCGTGGCCAGCACCCGCGGGAACTCCGCGAGGTGGCCGAGCACGTCGGACTCCCACTCGGTGGCGAGCAGCTCGGGCTTGAACTGCTCGACCGTGCCCTTGTCCACGCCCAGCTCGGCGGCCTTGCGCGCCACGCCGCACATCCGGGTGTGCGCGTACTGGACGTAGAAGACCGGGTTCTCGTTGGTCTGGCTGGTCAGCAGGTTGATGTCCAGCGTGATCGTCGAGTCCGTGGAGGAGCGCGCCAGGGTGTAGCGGGCGGCGTCCACGCCGATCCACTCGACCACGTCGTCGATCGTGATGATGTTGCCGGCCCGCTTGGACATGCGGACCTCTTCGCCGTCGCGAAGCATCTTCACGAACTGGCCGATCTTCACCTCGATGTTGCGGTTCATGTCGTCGCCCGCGCAGGCCGAGATGGCCTTGAGGCGGTTGACGTACCCGTGGTGGTCGGCGCCCAGCATGTAGAGCGCGACCTCGGCGCCGCGGTCCCGCTTGGACAGGTAGTACGCGGCGTCGGCGGCGAAGTAGGTCTTGTCGCCGTCGGCCTTGATCAGGACGCGGTCCTTGTCGTCACCGAAGTCGGTGGTGCGCAGGAAGACCGCGCCGTCCTGCTCGAAGACGTGGCCCTGCTCGCGCAGCCGGTCGATGGCCTTCTCGACCGCGCCGGAGTCGTGCAGCGTCTTCTCCGAGAACCACACGTCGAAGTGGGTGCCGAACTCGTCCATCGAGCGCTGGATCTCGGACACCATGAGCTTGAGGCCCTCGGTGCGGAAGACCTGCAGCTGCTCGTCCTCGGGCAGGTCGAGCACGCCCGGGACCGCGTCGGTGAGCGCCTTGGCGATGTCGACGATGTACTCGCCGACGTACCCGCCCTCGGGCACCTCGCGGCCGTTCGCGGCGGCCTGCAGCGAGGCGGCGAACTTGGTGATCTGCACACCGGCGTCGTTGAGGTAGTACTCGGTGGTGACGTCGGCGCCGGAGGCCCGCAGCACGCGCGCCAGCGAGTCGCCGACGGCGGCCCAGCGGACGCCGCCGATGTGGATCGGGCCGGTCGGGTTGGCGGAGACGAACTCCAGGTTGATCTTCAGGCCGCCGAGGGCGTCGTTGCGGCCGTAGGCCTCGCCCGCCTCGACGATGGTGCGCGCCAGCGCACCGGCGGTGGCGGTGTCCAGGGTGATGTTCAGGAAGCCCGGACCGGCGATGTCGACCTTGGCGACGCCGGTGATCCCTCGCAGTCGCTCGACCAGCAGCTCGGCAATGGCTCGCGGCGGCTTGCCGGCCGCCTTGGCGAGCTGGAGGGCCACGTTCGTCGCGTAGTCGCCGTGGTCCCGGTTCTTGGGCCGGTCGACCGTCACGTGCTCGGGCACGGCGACGGCCAGCTCGCCCGCCTCGACGGCGGAGCTCACTGCGGCCTGGATTGCCTGGGAAAGGTCTGCGGGGGTCACGACGCCAAGCGTAGGCGAGACGGGGTGCCCGCCCGCCACTCGGTTTACCGGTTGAGACGCCGGAGTGCCGTCGTTACGGGGTCTCAGCCGCGCTCGGTGCGCTCTGTTCGCTCAGGGCGAACTGCGGCGGCGGCTTCACCGGCCCTGTCGCCGGCCTGCTCGCCGTCCTCTGCGCCGCCCTGCTCGCCGAGCGGCCCGCCGGGGTGCCCGGTGAGCCGCATCAGGCGTCGCACCAGGGCCACCAGGTCGGCCGGATCGAAGGGCTTGCCGAGGTAGCCGTCCACCCCGACCGTCTCCCCCAGGTCGAGGTCCGCCGGGGTGCAGGCGCTCACGATCGCGATCGGCAGCCGGCTGGTGTCCGGGGTGGCGCGCAGCCGGGCCGCCGTCCGCAGGCCGTCCAGCCGCGGCATCACCACGTCCAGCGTCACCACGTCCGGCTGCACCCGGCGGATGACCTCCAGGCACTCGGCGCCGTCGGCGGCGGTCACCACCTCGAAGCCTTCGAGCTCCAGGTTGACCCTGATCAGCTGGCGGATCACCTCGCTGTCGTCCACCACGAGGACCCGCCCGGACACTCCCGACACCTCACCGAGGGTATCGGCGGCCCCGCCGCCCCGTCCGGCCTTTGGGCACTTCCGCTCCCCCGCCCGCCGGGGCCGCCGCGACGATCTTCGGGGAAACCCGTGCACGGGCCGCGTCCGAAGCCTGGTAGTGTTCTCCACGTCGGAAGCGCGAGCGACCGACAGGCCAACAGGCCCCCGTAGCTCAGGGGATAGAGCACCGCCCTCCGGAGGCGGGTGCGTAGGTTCGAATCCTACCGGGGGCACTCACGCAGTGATTGCGAGAGTGTAACCAGGGCCCAGATCAGTGGAGTTGATCCACGATCTGGGCCTTTGTCGTGTTCCAGGCCGGGCCGGGCCGGGCCGGACCGGGCCCGGCGCGGAACCGGGCCCGACGGGCTCAGGAGGCGGCCGCCTCCGCCCGGGCGTACAGGTCCGCGATGGTGTGGTCGAAGTAGGCGCTGTAGGAGACGTCGTCGGTGTCGCCGCCCTGCTGGTAGCCGCCGATCGCGCCGATCACGTCACCGGTGGCGGTGTTGATCCAGGGGCCGCCGCTGGTGCCGGACGGATAGGCCGGGCAGTGCACCACCCGCTGGTAGGCGCTCTGCTGCCCGGTGGCGTTGGTGCACAGCAGGGGCGTCTCGGAGTCGGCGGGGTAGCCGTAGAGCCGGACGGTGGCGTCGAACGGCTCGTCGGCGCCCAGCCGGTTGCCGCCGACCACGTCCTCGACGTTGCGGCCGTTGCTGGGGGCCGTCTCCAGGATCGCGAAGTCCTCGTCCACGTCGCCCTTCTGGGCCCAGCCGGCGGTGGTGTGGATCGCGGTCACCTGCCAGGTGCCGTACGGGGCGGAGCCGTCGCGGTAGCCGGGGGCGAAGGTGACGCCGTCGGTGCTGCTGAGGCAGTGCGCGGCGGTCAGCAGCAGGTTGGCGGTGGCGCTGTGCAGCACGCTGGCGGTGCAGAAGTGATTGCCGGCCGCCAACGCGCCGCCGAACAGCGCGCCGACGGTCCCGGCTTCACGGTCGCCGGCCGGGGCCGGGCCGGTGGTGCCGAGGGCGACGTCGGAGGCGGCGGGAGCGGCGGAGGTGGCGGCCGCGGTGGAGGGGTCGACCGGCGGCGGGGCGGCGGTCGGGGTCGCGGGCGCGGGCGTGGAGGACGCGGGGGCCGCGACCTGGGTGGCCGCCGCCGGATCGGTGGCCGGGGCGGGCACGGTGGCGGCACGGGTGCTGCGGGCCGCCTTCCCGGCGGCCGTCGCGTCCGACAGGTCCAGCCCGTGCGTCCCGCTCAGCAGGGCGGCGACCGCCACCGCGGACAGCACGGTGAACAGGGACGGGGCCAGGAGTCTGCGGCGGCGCGACCTCTGGCGACTGTGCTTGCCCATGCCTGTTTCTCCTGCCGGGGCGATCGGGGGCGGCGTTCGGTCAACGACTATGCCGCCTCAGCCTGGTAGGGGCGTGACCGGCTCCTTGGAGCTCGATGAGAAACCCGCCACCCGGCCGCACCCCCCGGCGTCACGGGCCGGCGAGCACCGCATCCAGTTCGGCGGCTCCGACGAAGGCGGTGTGCGTCCCGGCGGCGGTGCAGGCGAAGGCCCCGGCCACCGTACCGGCCCGGGCGCAGTCCAGCGGCGAACGGCCCTGGAACCAGGCGTACAGGAAGCCCGACACGAAGGCGTCCCCGGCGCCGTTGCTGTCCACCACCGGGCGGCCCGGGTCGACGGCCGGCAGGTGGCGGGGCGCGGGGTCGTCCCGGGTGAGCAGGTGGCAGCCCCCGGCACCGGCGGTGGCGACGACCACCCGCGCGCGCCCCTCGGCGAGGATCGCGCGCATCACCTCCTCGTGCCGGCCGGGGCAGCCGGCCGCGGAGAGGAAGACCAGGTCGGAGCCGAGCGCGTACGCACGGCGGTACGGGTCGACGCCGTCCCAGTCGTGCAGGTCGGTGGAGGTGGTGCGGCCGAGGCGGTGGAGGTCGCCGTACATGTCCCGGTTGACGCCGGTGATGGACAGGTGGACGTGCCGGCTGCGCTCGGCGTACGGCAGGTAGAGGTCGCGCGGCAGCCGCAGGTCGGCGGGGTGGCGGGCGTCGAAGAAGGAGAACCGGCGGCCGGCCGCGTCCACCAGGTTGACCCCGCGCGGGGTGCCGTGCGGGCTCACCAGGTGCGCGAAGTGCAGGCCGTGGCGCGCGTAGTGGGCGCGGATCAGGTCGCCCTGGGCGTCGTCGCCGAGGAAGTCGATGAACGCGGTGCGCAGGCCGAGGTGGTGGGCGCCGAGGGCGACGCCGTTGCCGGTGTGGCCGACGTAGTCCCGCACCGGTTCGACGAGCTGCGAGTCGCCGGGCGGGATCTCCAGCCGCTCGACCCGGACGATGGTGTCCACGCCGGCGCCGCCGACGACGAGCAGGTCGAACTCGGGCTGCGCGGCTCCGGACGGCACGTTCTCGGGCGGCACGTTCTCGGACAGCACGGCGGCGCCTCCTTGATCCCTGGACGGTGGCCAGGAGTCAAGCAGGCGCCGGAGGTTGACTGCAAGACCTTGCTGCAAATTTCAATCGATCGACGGCCGCTCCGCTCCGGTCTCCGCCCCGGCCTCCGCCCGCCCCTCGCCCGCGGGGCGGACGTTGGCCCTGACATCGGCCGCGGCCGCCGCCCGCAGGCCCGTCGGACGACCGTCCCCGGCCGGTACGGCCGCAGCCGGCGCCTCCGCCCCGGAGGCGCCGCCCTCGACGGCGGTGGCCTCACCGGGCGCCGGCCGGTGGTTGATCATCAGCACCGCGACCAGCGCGGCCGCCAGCAGGACGCCCATCGCCACCCAGGTCGCGACCACGTAGCCGTGCACCGCGCCCTCGGCCCGCACCGCCGGGTCGGAGGCGATCCGGGTGGCCAGGAAGCTCGCGGTGGCACTCGCCGCGATCGTGTTCAGCAGCGCCGTGCCGACCGAGCCGCCCACCTGCTGGGCCGAGTTGATGGTGGCCGAGGCCGCGCCGGTCTCGTTCGGGGCGACCCCGAGGGTGGCCAGGCTCATCGCCGGCATGAACACCAGGCCCATGCCGAAGCCGAGCAGCAGCTCGGCGGGCAGCACCATGCCGGCCCACGCGCTGTCCACCCGCATCTGGGTCAGCCAGGCCATCCCGGCCGCGGCGAGCAGCAGCCCCGGGCCGATCAGGTTCCGGGACGGCACCCTGGTCATCAACCGGGCCGCGACGCCCGTCGAACTCAGCACGATGGCGGCCGTCATGGGCAGGAAGGACAGGCCGGACATGATCGGCGAGAAGTGCTTGATGGCCTGCAGGTAGTAGGTCAGGAACAGGAACAGGCCGAACATGCCGACCATCGCCAGGCCCACCGAGAGCGCGCCGCCACCGCGGTTGCGGTCGGCGACGATGTGCAGCGGCAGCAGCGGGTGCGCGGTGCGCCGTTCGACCAGCACGAAGGCCGCGAGCAGCGCCACGCCCAGGACCAGCGAGCCGATCACCAGACCGTCGCCCCAGCCCCGGCTCACGGCCTCGGAGGTGCCGTAGACGATCGCCAGCAGGCCGCCGCAGCCGAGCAGTGCCCCGGGCAGGTCCAGCGGCATCCGGCGGCCCTTCCCGACGTGGTCGCGCTTCAGCACGTTGAACGCCGCGAAGGCGGTGACGACGGCGATCGGCACGTTGACGAACAGGCACCAGCGCCAGTTCAGGTACTCGGTCAGCAGCCCGCCGGCGATGAAGCCGATCGCGGAGCCGCCGCCGGCGATCGCACCGAAGATGCCGAAGGCCGTACTGCGTTCCCGCGGATCGGAGAAGGTGGTGGAGAGCAGCCCCAGCGCGGAGGGCGCGAGCAGGGCGCCGAACGCCCCCTGGAGGGCACGGGCGCCGAAGAGCATGGCCGGCCCGACCGCCGCGCCGCCGAGGGCGGAGGCGAGGGCGAAGCCCAGCAGGCCGACGGTGAAGACGCGCTTGCGGCCGAAGAGGTCGCCCAGCCGGCCGCCGAGCAGCAGCAGACCGCCGAAGGCGAGCGTGTAGGCGGTGATCACCCACTGCCGGTCGGCGTCCGAGATGCCCAGGTCCCGCTGGGCGGACGGCAGTGCGATGTTCACGATGGTGATGTCGAGCACGATCATGAGCTGGGCGGTGGCGATGACGGCCAGCGCCCACCAGCGGCGGCGGTCCGCGTCCTCATGACCGGTGACGGTTTGCGCAGTCACTGATCGAGCCTTCCGGAGTGGGGCGGAGAGGTCACGCAGTCGCCTTCCAGCCAAACTCCGCTCCGGACGAATGGCAAGGAAAAACCTCACCAAATCGGACTCGGGGGACAAAAGAACCAGGCCCCCGGGACTCCGGACCGAGTCCCGGGGGCCTGGTTCCCGGCCCCTCGGCCACCGCCGGCGCCGCGCCGTGCCCGACGCGCGCCCGACGGCGCACGGCCGTCAGAGCGCCGAGAGCTCCTCGACCAGGTCGTCCAGGCCCAGCGAGCCCTGCGAGAGCGCCGCCATGTGCCAGGCCTTGAGGTCGAACTCCTCGCCGCGCGCCTCGTGCGCCGCCTTCGCCGCCGCCCGTCCGCGCAGCCAGGCGCGCTCGCCGAGCTTGTAGCCGATCGCCTGGCCGGGCAGGCCCAGGTAGCGGACCAGCTCGCTGTCCAGGAACTCGGCGGACAGGCCGCAGTACAGGCCGAAGAACTCCCGGGCGTCCTCCGGGGCGACCGGCTCGCCCGGCTTGTACGGGGAGTCCGCCGGGAAGTCCAGGCCCACGTGCATGCCGATGTCGACGATGACCCGCAGCGCGCGCATCATCTGCGCGTTGAGGTAGCCCAGGCGGTGGCCCGGGTCGGTGAGGTAGCCGAGCTCGTCCATCAGGCGCTCGGCGTACAGCGCCCAGCCCTCCAGGTTGGCGCTCACCCCGCCGAGGCTCACCTGGTAGGTGGAGAGCCGGTCGGCGACGTAGTTCCACTGCGCGAGCTGGAGGTGGTGGCCCGGCACGCCCTCGTGGTACCAGGTGGAGACCAGGTCCCAGACCGGGAAGCGGTCCCGGCCGACCAGCGGCAGCCAGGTCCGCCCGGGGCGGCTGAAGTCCAGCGAGGGCGCGGTGTAGTACGGCGCGGCGGCGCTGCCGGCCGGGGCGATCCTCGACTCGACCCGGGTGACCGGCTCGGCCAGGTCGAAGTGGGTGCCCTGGAGGTCCCGGACGGCCTGGTCCATCAGGCCCTGGAGGTACTCCCGGGTGGTCTCGGCGCCCTCGATGGCCGGGCCGTCGGTCTCCAGCCACTGCATCGCCGCCAGCGGGCCCGCGCCCGGCAGGACCTTCTC
The DNA here is from genome assembly GCF_042677365.1 of Kitasatospora sp. NPDC127116. Taxonomy (NCBI): domain Bacteria; kingdom Bacillati; phylum Actinomycetota; class Actinomycetes; order Kitasatosporales; family Streptomycetaceae; genus Kitasatospora; species Kitasatospora sp. NPDC127116. The sequence continues at coordinate 17,698 of NZ_JBHXTL010000006.1, read as the reverse complement.
GGCCTCGACCTCCATCTGCGCCAGCAGGTCGTGGAACTCGCTCCACGCCCAGGCGTAGGCCTCGTCCAGGTCCAGGTCGGCACCGGTCCAGTAGCGCACCCAGCGGACGTAGCGCTCCCGGCCCGCGGTGTCCGGAGCGCCGGCCGCGGCCGGACCGTACACGTCGCGCAGCCAGTCGCGCAGCTCGGCCAGCGCCTCGGCGGCGGCCACCGCGTGCTTCGACAGCTCGGGCCGCAGGGCCTCCGGCGCCCCCTGGACGAACTGGCCGAACCAGGCACCGGGCATCCGCTCGTCGGCCGGCGTGTCCTCGCCCAGCCACTCGGCGAACTGCCCGAGCACCGTGGTCACCTGGCGCGGGCCGGACAGCAGGCCGCGCTCGACGCCCTCGGCCAGCGTCCGCCGGTACTGCTCGAACGCCACCGGGATCCTCGCCATGCGGCGGCCGACCACCTGCCACTCGGCCTCGGTGTCGGTCCCCATCAGGGTGAAGGACTCCCGCAGGTCGTGCACCGGGGAGCCCAGGTTGCGCAGCGAGCGGAAGCTCTCCCCGGCCTCGTGGACGGCGAGTTCGGCGGACAGCCGCTCGCGCAGCAGCCGGGCGCAGCGGCGCTCGGCCTCGTCCTCGGCCGCGCCGGCCCGCTCGGCCTCGTCGAGCTTCGCCAGGGTGCGGCGGGCGAGGTCGGCCAGGGCCTCGGGGCCGGCCGGGGAGAGGTCGGGCAGCCGGTCGTCATCGAGGTTGAGGCCGAGGTACACCGCGGTCAGCGGGTCGAGCTCGGCCAGTTCGCGGACGTGGTCGTCGGCGATGCGGCGAGGGGTGGCGCCGTCGGCGGTGATCAGTTCTTCACGCATTCCGACATCATTTCGTGGCGCGGCCGCATTGCAACCCCTTTGCGAGTGGGGTTCGCCTGCGAAAATCCGTTCGGCGCGACAGGATCGGATCGGCCCGGCGCCCATTACGCTTGGCCGCCATGGAAGCCAGCCCCACCTCGGCAGGTCAGGCGCCCGTCCCGGCCGCGTCCGAGCCGCGTCCGCGCCGCACCGGCTACCGACGGCTGCCGGTCCAGCAGCGGCGCGAGCAGCTGATCTCGGTCGCCCTGGAGCTGTTCGCCTCCCGGCCGCCCGAGGAGGTGAGCCTCGACGACGTCGCCGAGGCCGCCGAGGCCTCCCGCCCACTGGTGTACCGCTACTTCGCGGGCGGCAAGCAGCAGTTGTACGAGGCCGCGCTGCGCACCGCGGCGGACGAGCTGACCAGCCGCTTCGCGGTGCCGGTGCGCGGGACGCCGTCCGAGCAGCTGTCGTCGGTGCTGGACGGCTACTTCGCCTTCGTGGCCGAGCACGACGCGGGCTACTCGGCGCTGCTGCGCGGCGGTTCGGTGGTGGAGACGGCCCGCACCTCGGCGATCGTGGACGACGTCCGGCGGGCGGCGCTGCGGCGCACGCTGCGGCACCTGGGCGTGCGGGAGGCCGGGCCGCGGCTCACGCTGCTGGTGCGCTCGTGGATCGCGGTGGTCGAGGGCGCGTCGCTGAGCTGGCTGGACGAGGGGCGCGCACTGCCGGTGACGGAGCTGCGCGACTGGCTGGTGGACCAGTTCACCGCGATGGCCGCGGCGACGGCGCTGCACGACCCGCAGACGGCCGAGGTGCTGGCGGGGGTGCTCGCGCTGGAGGGGCCGCGGCCGCAGCGGGCGGAGCGGCTGCGGGCGGTCCTGGGCGGCGCTTCGTAGCGCGCGGTTCCGGGTCGCGGCGGCCCTCCCGACCCCCGTGCCAAGGGTCGGGGCGGCCTCGGCCGTTACGCCTTGCCGAGCACCTGGCGCTGGCGGCCGAGCCCGTCGATCTCGATCTCGACCACGTCGCCCGGGGCGAGGAACGGCGTGCCGGGCCGGCCCAGGGTGACCCCGGCCGGGGTGCCGGTGATGATCACGTCGCCGGGCTCCAGCACCATGAACCGGCTCGCGTAGCGGACCAGTTCGAGCACCGGGAAGACCATCTCCGCGGTGCTGCCGTGCTGCCGCTGCTCGCCGTTGACCCAGAGCCGCAGGGTCAGCGCCTGCGGGTCGGCCACCTCGTCGGCGGTGACCAGCCAGGGCCCGAGCGGGGTGAAGGTCTCCGCCGACTTGCCCTTGTCCCACTGGCCGCCGCGCTCGAACTGGAAGGCCCGCTCGGTGACGTCGTTGGCGATCGTGTAGCCGGCGATCACCCCGGCCGCCTCGGCGTGCGAGTCCAGGTAGCGGGCGGTGCGGCCGATCACGACGGCCAGTTCGGCCTCGTAGTCGGTCTTCTCGCCGCCGCGCGGCACCAGCACCTCGTCGTACGGGCCGACCACGGTGGAGCTCGGCTTGAGGAAGATCACCGGCTCGGCCGGGATCGCGGCCCCGGCCTCGGCCGCGTGGTCGCGGTAGTTGAGCCCGATGCCGACCACCTTGCCCGGCCGGGCCACCGGTGCGCCCACCCGCAGGCCGTCGAGGTCCACCACCGGCAGGAGGCCGGAGGCCGCCTCCCGGGCCAGCGCGGCCGGGTCCAGCCCGGCCAGGAAGGCCCCGTCGAGGTCGCGGGCCCGCCCCGAGAGGTCGTACGCGGTGCCGTCCTCGCCCAGGACGACCGGGCGCTCGGCGCCCGCGGGTCCGACGCGCAGGAGCTTCATCGATCCGTCACCAGCCTTTCGTCGCAGCTCACCGGGGCGGCGCGGACGCCGCTCCCGTGTCCGGCAACGAGGTATACCAACGCGTCCGGGTCGCGGACCAGACCGTCCCGATGGGCGAAATCCTCCCGGTTCCCGCCCGGGCCGCGGCCCGGGCTCGGCGGCCCGCACGGTTGACACCCGGCGGGCGTCCGGCCCACGGGCCGACAGTGCGGGTCGGCGGAGCGGGCCGACGGAGCGGGTCGGCAGTGCGGGCCGGCGTTGACTCCGGGCCGCGCGGAACGCCTCAGTCGCCCGGCGCGCCGCCGAGCAGCGCCCCCAGGCTCAGCGCCCGCGGCCGGCCCGGGCCGAGCCGGGCGGCCTCCCGCTGCCAGTGCGCGAGGTCGCGCCGCGCGTCCGCCCGGGCCTCCGGGGTGGCGCCGGGCACCTGGGCCAGCTCGTCCAGCAGGGCGACGGCGGCGCCCGGGCTGCCGTCCCGGGCCAGCCAGAGGGCCAGGTCGTGGCAGGTGCGCAGGGTGCGCGGGTCGTCCGGTCCGCAGATCCGGGCGAAGTCGGGCACGAGCGCGGTGAGGATCTCGACCGCCTCCGCCGACTCGCCGGCCTCGCCGTGCCGCCAGGCCCGGTCGGCCCGCCGGCGCAGCTGCTCCGGGCTGGGGTCGTCCGGGCGCAGCATCCCGGGCCGGACGACGCGCAGCCGCTCCAGCACCTCGGCGGCCCCGGCGGGCCGCTGCTCGGGCCGCTTGGCGAGCAGTTCGGCGATCAGCGCGCCCAGCGCGGGGTCCTTGCTGCGGACCCGGGACGGGACCTCCTCCAGGTGCCGGTACATGTACTCGGCGGCCGAGGCGGCGCGGAACGGGCGCGCGCCGGTGCAGACCTCGTACAGCATGATGCCGAGCGCGTAGAGGTCGGCCCGGCCGTCCACCACGCCGCCGGACCAGCACTCGGGCGCCAGGTACGGGACGGTGCCGACCACGTTGCCGGTGGAGGTGAGCCGGACGGTCTGGGTGACCAGTCGGGCGATGCCGAAGTCCAGGACCTTGGCCCGCTCCCCGTCCTGCGCGATCATCACGTTCTCGGGCTTGATGTCCCGGTGGACGATCCCCGAGCGGTGCGCGGCGTCCAGTGCCTTGCACACGTGCCGTATCCAGCGCAGCGCCTGCTTGTGGTCCGGCCGGCCGTCCTTGAGCACCTCGGACAGCGCCCGGCCGCGGACCAGCTCCATCACCAGGTACGGGATCTTCCCGGAGCCGGTCTCCGTCCACCCGTAGTCGTACACGGTCACGATGTGCGGATTGTTGAGGCCGCCGGCCGTCCGGGCCTCGCGGACGAACCGGCTGACCGCCTCCCGGTCGGTGGCGTGCTCGGCGAGCAGCACCTTGACCGCGACCTCCCGGTCGATGGTCGTGTCGGTGGCCCGCCAGACCACGCCGAACCCGCCCCTGCCCAGCTTCTGCTCCAGCCGGAAGCGACCGCCGAGCACCTCGCCCTTCTCCATGCCCTCCCCCAACTCGACCGCGCCCGCCCGGCATTCGCCGTCGGGAGGGGGTCACCATAGCGGCGGGCGGGAACGAACGGGTGAACGTCCCCGGGTGGGCCCTCCTACGGCTTGGGCCTGGGCAGCCCGGGCGGGTTGATCTCCGAGTTCGGCACGGCCTCGTTGTCCAGGCCCCAGCGCTTGAGCACCTGCCCGTACGTGCCGTTGCGGATCAGTTCGTCGATCGCCCCGTTCAGCGCCTTGACCAGCCCGTTGTCCTTCCGGGTGGTCGCCGCGATCTTGCCGAGGACGTCTGCGCCGCCGCCCGAGTAGGTGCCGACGACCTCGGTCTCGCCGGTCTGCACGGCGTGGAAGGCCAGGCTGGGGTTGGGGCCGGTGTAGACCTCGATCCGGCCGGAGGCGAGCGCCAGGTAGTACTCGGTGCCCTGGAAGTACTTGATGTCGATCGGCTTGAGCCCGTTCCTGACGTTCTCCTCGCTCCAGGAGACCAGCAGCTTCTCCTGGTTGGTGCCGGTGGCGACGCCGACCGCCTTGCCCGCGAGGTCCTTGGGGCCGGTGACCTTCAGGCCGCCGCCCTTCTTCGCCTCGAAGCCCAGGACGTCCAGCCGGTAGGTGGCGAAGTCGTACTTCTCCTTGCGCGCCTCGGTGACGGTGATGTTGGAGACGCCGACGTCGTACTTGCCGCTGTCCAGACCGACGAAGATGTTCTCCCAGGAGACCGGGTTGAACTCGACCCTGAGGCCCAGCACGTTGCCGATCAGGGAGGCGAGGTCCGGCTCGACGCCGATGATCGTCCGGTCGTCGTTGGCGTAGAAGTCCAGCGGCGGGGTGGTGCCGATCGAGTCGACGACGGTCAGCGTCCCCTTCTTCCTGATCTCCTCCGGGACCAGCGCGGCGATCGCGTCGACTTTGGGCGTGGTGACCCGGTTCTGGTCCGGCGAGAGGTTCACCACCGTGCCGTCCGGCGCGGTGCTGCCCCTGGCCGGGGCGAGTTCCGCCGACGCGCCCGTGGCGGAGCCGCCGCAGCCGGCCAGGGCGAGGGCGGCGGCGAGCGCGCCGGCGGCGGTCACGAGGGCGCGACGGGGTAGGGACATGGCGGAACTCCTGCTCGGTGAAGGGGGGTTGTTCGGGGAAGGGAGGGTCAGAGGACCTTGGCCAGGAAGGCCCGGGTGCGCTCGTGCCGCGGCCGGTCCAGGACCTCGGCGGGCGGGCCCTGCTCGACCACCACGCCGCCGTCCATGAAGACCACGGTGTCGGCGACCTCGCGGGCGAAGCCGATCTCGTGGGTGACCACGATCATCGTGGTGCCGCTGCGGGCGAGGTCCTTGATGACGTCCAGCACCTCGCCGACCAGCTCCGGGTCGAGCGCCGAGGTGGGCTCGTCGAACAGCAGCACCTTGGGCTCCAGCGCCAGCGCCCGGGCGATCGCCACCCGCTGCTGCTGCCCGCCGGACAGCTGCCGGGGGTAGGCGGCGGCCTTGTCGGCCAGCCCGACCCGCTCCAGCAGCGCCAGCGCCGCCGCCCTGGCCCCGGCCTTCGGGCGGCGCAGCGCGGCGACCGGCGCCTCGACCAGGTTCTCCAGCACGGTGAGGTGCGGGAACAGGTTGAAGTTCTGGAACACGAAGCCGATGCCGGTGCGCTGGCGCAGCACCTCGCGCTCCTTGAGCTCGTACAGCCGGTCGCCGGAGCGGCGGTAGCCGATCAGCTCGCCGTCGATGGCGACGTGGCCGCGGTCCAGCTTCTCCAGGTGGTTGATCGCCCGCAGCAGGGTGGACTTGCCGGAACCGGACGGGCCGAGCACCACGGTCACCGAGCCGGCCGGGACGTCCAGGTCGACCCCGCGCAGCACCTCCAGCCGGCCGAAGCTCTTGTGCAGGCCGCGGACCCGCACCATCGGGGCGGCCGGGGCCGGGCCGGGAGGGTTCGGATCGGGCTTCGTCAGCGTGGTCACGACTGTCCTCCGGGGGTACGGGCGGCGGCGGGCCGGGTGCGGTCCGGCAGGCTCCGGGCGAAGGCCCGGACGCGCTGCCACGGGGTGGGCGGCGGGGTGCGCTCGGCGCCGCGGGCGAAGTGGCGCTCGACGTAGTACTGGCCGATCGAGAGGGCGGTGGTCAGCAGCACGTACCAGACGGTGGCGACCATCAGCAGCGGCACCACCCGGCCGGTGCGGCCGTAGACCACCTGGGCCTGGTAGAAGAGTTCGCCGATCGCCATCACGTAGACCACCGAGGTGCCCTTGAGCAGGGAGATCACCTCGTTGGCGGCGGCCGGGAGGATGCCGCGCATCGCCTGCGGCAGCACGATCCGCCAGCCCTGCCGCCAGCGCGGGATGCCGAGCGCGGCGGCGGCCTCCCGCTGGCCGGCGTCCACCGCGATGATGCCGCCGCGGATGATCTCGGCGGCGAACGCGGCCTGGTGCAGTCCCAGGCCGAGCACCGCCGCACCGAGCGCGCTGAGCACCCCGACCGTCTCGACCTCGCCGAAGGTCGGGCCGAACGGGATGCCGATCCCGAACCGCTTGTACAGGTAGGAGAGGTTGAACCAGAACACCAGCTGGACGATCAGCGGGATCGAGCGGAACACCCACACGTAGGCCCAGGCGATGGAGCGCAGGATCGCGCTGCGGGACAGCCGCATCGCGGCCACCGCGGTGCCCAGCACGAAGCCCAGCACCGTGCCGTAGGCGGTGAGTTCGAGGGTCCGTCCGATCGCCCGGAGGATGGTGTCGGCGGTGAAGTAGAGCCGGAACGTGGCCCAGTCCCAGCCGGGGTTGGTGGCCAGGCCGTGGGCGAACTGGGCGAGCACGACCAGCGCGGCGATCCCGGCGGCCCAGCGCCAGGGGTGGCGGGCGGGCACGGTCCGCAGGCCGGCCAGTGCGTCGAGGTCGAGGTCGGGAGCGGCCGGGGCCGGGGCCGGCCGGGTCCCGGTGGTGACGGTGGTGACGGTGGTGGTGACGGTCATCGGAGGTCTCCTCGGTGGCCGGCGCTCAGGCGTGCTCGGGCGGGCTGATCCGCGATTCCTCGATCGCCGACTCGGCGACCCCCCACTTGCGCAGGATCCGCTCGTACGTCCCGTCCTTGATCAGCTGGTTGACCGCCGCCTGGAGGGCCGGGGCGAGCTTCGAGCCCTTCTTCAGGGCGAAGCCGACGTCGAGGCGGTGGAACTCGTTGAGGAAGCGGGTCCCGGAGGCCTCCTGCGCGGCCTGGTGGCGCAGGCCGTTGATGGTGGACATCTCGATGTCCACCCGGCCCTGCTGGAGGCTGGTCAGCAGGGCGCCGCTCTCGCCGAACGCCTTCACCTCGTACGGCTTCTTCCCGGCGTCGGCGCAGACGTTCTTCCGGCTGTTGAGGGTGGTCTCGAAGGTGGTGCCGGCGCCGGTGCCGATGGTCAGTCCGCACAGCTGGACCAGGTCGGTGACCGGCTGGACCGCGGTGTTGTCCTTCTTCACCGCGAAGCCCTGGCCGTCGTCGATGTAGGTGACGAAGTCGATGGTCCTCAGCCGGGCCGCGGTGACCCCGAAGTTGCCGGTGCCGACGTCGTACTTCCCGCTGTCCAGGGCGGGCAGGATGGTCTCGAAGGCGGCCTGCTCGCGCTGCACGGTCAGGCCGAGCAGCCTGGCCACCGCGTCGGTGAAGTCCACGTCGATCCCGGCCGGCTTCCTGTCGGCCTGGTCGGTGTAGAAGGCGCTGGGCGGCGCGCCGAAGGCCGAGCCGAACTTCAGCGTGCCGGCCCTGCGGACCTCCTCGGGCAGCAGCGCGGCGGCGGACTCCGAGGTCCTGAGGCCGGAGACGAGGTCCTCGGTGGCGGTGGCGGCCGGACCGCCCGCCGCCGCGCCCGCGATCTTCGGGTCCGAGCCGCAGGCGGCCAGGGCCAGGACCGGCAGCAGGACGGCGGTCGCGAGCAGGCGGCGGCGGACGGTGGTGGTTCTCACGAGGGGCCCTTTCAGGAGGTCGTGGTCAGAACGGGCAGGTGCTTCTCGAAGGGGAGCGGCCCGATGGTCAGGGGGTCGGCGGAGACGTCGAACAGCGGGGTGTAGCCGGCCGCCAGGTAGAGGTTCCTGGCCTCGGGCTGGCGCGGGCCGGTGGTGAGGTGGAAGCGGGTGTAGCCGGCCGCGGCCGCCGTCCGCTCCAGCTCGGCCAGCACCCGGCGGGCCAGGCCCCGGCGCCGGTGCGCGGAGTGCGTCCACATCCGCTTCACCTCGGCGGTGCGGTCGTCGTAGCGCTTGTACGCGCCGCCGGCCACCGGTTCGCCGTCCTCCAGCAGGAGCAGCAGCACGCCGTGCGGCTCGGCGAAGTCCCCGGCCGGGTAGCGGGTCATCTCCTGGTGCGCCTCGGGGCCGTACCGGGTGACGTACTCGTGGGTGAGCTCGCGCAGCAGCGGCTCGACCAGCGGATCGTCGATCGTGACCCTGCGGAACTCCCACCCGTCGGCCGGGCCCGCGCCCGCGCTCACGCCTGCACCGCGATCAGCTGGTGGCGGTCGCGCTCGGCCCGCTCGGCCTTGGCGGCCCTGGCGGCGTCCCGCTTGGCGACCTCCTCGCGGACGATCGGGATGACGTACCGGCCGAAGTCGATCGCGTCGTCCAGCAGGTGGTAGCCGCGCGCGGAGAGGATGTCCACGCCGAGGTCGTAGTAGTCGAGCAGCGCCTGGGCGACCGTCTCCGGGGTGCCGACCAGCGCGTTGGAGTTGCCCGCCCCGCCGGTGGCCGCGGCGGTAGGGGTCCACAGGGCGCGGTCGTAGCGCTCGCCGGCCTCGGCGATCTCGATCAGCCGCTGGGAGCCGACGTTCTCGGGTGCCGCGGTCCCGCGCGTCCCGGCCTCGCGCGTCCCGGTCGCCGGGTTCGTCCCCGCCCGGTCGGTGCCCCGACGGTCCCGGATCGCGGCCACCGTCCGGTGCGCCTTCTCCCAGGCCAGCTCCTCGGTCGGCGCGATGATCGGCCGGAACGCCACCTGGATCCGCGGCACGTCGGTGCGCCCGGCGGCCCGGGCCGCCTCCTTCACCCGCTCGATCTGCTCGGCGGTGCGGGCCAGCGGCTCGCCCCAGAGGCAGTAGACGTCCGCCTCGGCGCCGCCGGCCGCGTAGGCCGCGTCGGAGGAGCCGCCGAAGGAGACCCCCGGGCGCGGCTGCTGCACGGGGAAGACGTCCGAGACGAAGTCGTCGAAGCGGTAGTGCGGGCCCTCGTGGTCGAAGGGCTCCCGGCTGGTCCAGGCCTTCTTGACGATGCCGATGTACTCCCGGGTGCGCTCGTAGCGCTGGTCCTTGGTCAGGAAGTCGCCCTCGCGCTGCTGCTCGTGGTCGTTGCCGCCGGTGATGAAGTGCACGGTCAGCCGGCCGTCGCTGATCCGGTCGAGGGTCGCGAAGGTCTTGGCCGCGAAGGTCGGGTAGGAGACGTTCGGCCGGTGCGCCAGCAGGATCTGGAGGCGCTCCAGGTGCGAGGCGAGGAAGGCCGCCGCGGCCGACGGCTCCGGGGCGCCGGCCCCGTAGGCGAAGAGCACCCGGTCCCAGCCGTGGTCCTCGTGCGCCCGGGCCAGCCGCAGGGTGTAGTCGCGGTCGAAGGCGGCGGTGGTGCGGGCGGTGGTCTCCGAACCGTCGCCGGTGGCGGCGATACCGAGGAATTCGACGGGCATGGCGGAACCTTTCGGGTGGGCGGGACTCCGGTGGACTGCGGGTGGGCAGGGGGTGCCGCCCGGCCGGAGGCGGGGGCGCCGGAGGCGGCCGCGGCGGGGCGGCCGTCGAACACGTGACGGTGGACGTGACGGTGGAAACGGCGACGGGAGGGGACTGCCGGAGTGCGGGAGGACCGGAGTGCGGAGGGGCCGGAGCGCAGTGCGAAGTCGACGGCGGCAGCGAAGGCCTGACGCGTCGCCGGTCGCCGACGACGGATCCGGGCCGCGACGGGGCGAACCGAGGGAGGACTCCCCGCCGGGAGATCAGGCCGGACGGACGGCCCGCTGCCGGGTCAGCCGCGACACGCCGCGGACCACACCCGACCGAAGTCGATGTGGTCGCGGCTGACCAGGGGCTGCTCGGCGTACATGGCCTCAAGTTGAGCAGTCGGCCGATCGGTACGTCAACCATCCATCATTGCCGCACTGTTGCGATCTCCTGTCGCTTTTCCGACGCGCCCCGGCCGGGCCCTCCGCCGTCCCGATCACCCTTGACAGCCGTCGATCGCGCATGCGTACGATCGGCGCGGAGTGCAGTGCAATGCGCCGGCCGTGTTGAGGGACACGGCCGCGCCCGCGTACGTGACCACCGCCGTACATCTCCCCGCCCGCACTCCGCCCAGGAGCCGCCGCCATGGCCACCCCGCAGGACGTCCTGCCCGCCCCCTCACTCGACCGCCCCGACGCGCCGCCCGCCGCCGAGGCCCGGATCGTCGCCCGCCGCAAGCCCGGCCAGTGGGCCGCCGCCGCCGTCGCCCTGCTGCTGGCCGCGATGGCGGTCAACTCGGTGATCCGCAACAAGGCCTTCCAGTGGAGCGTGGTCGCCGACTGGTTCACCGCCCGGTCCGTGCTCGACGGACTCGCCCTGACCCTCTGGCTGACGGCCGTCACCCTCGCCCTCGGCTTCGTGCTCGGCACCCTCCTCGCCACCATGCGGCTGTCCGCCAACCCGGTGCTGCGCACGCTGAGCTGGGTCTACATCTGGGTGTTCCGCTCCACCCCGCCGCTGGTGCAGCTGCTGTTCTTCTTCAACATCGGCGCGCTCTACCCCACCCTCGGCCTCGGCGTCCCGTTCGGCCCCGAGTTCGTCACGGTCAGGACCGTCAACCTGATGGGCCCCACCCTGACCGCCGTCATCGGCCTCACCCTGCTGGAGACCGCGTACGCCGCCGAGGTGATCCGCGGCGGCATCCTGTCCGTCGACCGCGGCCAGCTGGAGGCGGCGTCCGCGCTCGGGCTCGGCCGGTGGCGGGTGCTGCGCCGGATCGTGGTGCCGCAGGCGATGCGGGCGATCGTGCCGACCGCCGGGAACATGCTGATCGGCGCGCTCAAGGGCACCAGCATCGTCAGCGTGCTGGCCGTCTCCGACCTGCTCTACTCGGTGCAGCTGGTCTACCTCCAGTCGTACCGGGTCATCCCGATGCTGATGGTCGCCACCATCTGGTACCTGGTGGTCACCACCCTGCTGTCCGTCGGCCAGTACTACGTGGAACGGCACTTCGCCCGGGGCGCCACCCGCGACGGCCTGCCGCCCACCCCGCTGCAGCGGGCCCGCGCGGCCTTCGTGAAGGTGGTGCGGGCATGACGGCGCTGGTCATCGTCGGCGCCGGCCCGCGCGGCACCGGGCTGCTGGAGCGGATCGCCGCCAACGCGGCCGAACTCCTGCCCGAAGAGCGCCCGTTGGCGATCCACCTGGTCGACCCGTACCCGCCGGGCGCGGGCCGGATCTGGCGCCACGACCAGTCCCCGCTGCTGCGGATGAACTCCATGGCCGAGGACGTCACCATGTTCACCGACGAACGCTCCACCCTCGAAGGGCCGGTCCGCCCCGGCCCCTCGCTCGCCGAATGGGCCGCGCGGCAGGAGGAGTTCGCGCCCTACCGGGAGGTCGCCGACCCGGCCGTCCGGGCCGAGCTGCGCACCCTGGCGCCCGGGGACTTCCCCACCCGCCGGGCCCAGAGCGCCTACCTGGACTGGGTGTTCCGCCGCGCCGTCGCCGAACTGCCGGCGCACATCGCGGTCACCGTCCACCGCGACACCGTCCGGCGGATCGAGGGCCCGGCCGACGGCCCGCAGAGCGTCCACCTCACCGACCGGACGCTCACCGCCGACCACGTCGTGCTCACCCTCGGCCACCTCGACTCGGCCCCGCACCCGCGCTTCGCCGCCGACGCCGCCTTCGCCGCCCGGCACGGCCGCTTCCACCTCCCGCCCGCCCACTCCGCCGACGTGACCGCCGAACTGGCCGCCCTCGCCCCCGGCGAGCAGGTGGTGCTGCGCGGCCTCGGCCTCGCCTCGGTCGACCTGGTCACGCTGCTCACCGAGGGCCGCGGCGGCCGCTTCGAGCCGATCGGGGACGGGCCCGCGCTGCGCTACCTGCCGTCCGGCCGCGAGCCGGTGCTCCACCTCGGCTCCCGGCGCGGCGTCCCGTACCACTCCAAGACCGGCTACCGGCTCCAGGGGCCGCCCGCCCCGCTCCCCCGGTACTTCGACGAGGCCGCCGTGAACACCGTGCTCGCCACCGGTGGACAGCTCGAACTGCGGCGCGACTTCTGGCCGTTGATGGCCAAGGAGATCGCCTTCGGGCACTACCACGAGCTGTTCCACGCCCACCCCGGGCGCACCGCCCTGCCCTGGCCGGAGTTCCTCCACCGCTACGACCGGCACCACTGGTACGGCCCCGAACTCGCCGCCCTGATCGCCGAGGCCGTCCCCGACCCGGCCGACCGGATCGACTTCGAACGGCTCGACCACCCGCTGGCCGGGCTCGAACTCGGCACCGACGAGGAGCTCCAGGCGCACCTGCGCGAGTACGTCACCGCCGACGCCGACCGCCGCGCCGACCCGGCGCACAGCGCCGACCTCGGCGCCTTCCTCGGCCTGCTCTCGCTGTTCGGCCAGCTCCCCCGGGTGATGGCGAGCGGCCGGCTCACCGCCCGGTCGATCGCCGAGGAGGTGGACGGGTGGTTCTTCGGCTACTTCAGCTTCCTCGCCTCCGGCCCGCCCGGCTTCCGGCTGCGCCAGCTGCTCGCCCTCTCCGAGGCCGGGGTGGTGCGCTTCCTCGGCGCGGACGTGCGGATCGAACGGGACGAGGCGAGCGGCACCTGGCGGGCCGGCGGTGCCACCGTGCCCGGCCACCGGGTCACCGCCACGGCACTGGTCGAGGCGTACCTGCCCAAGCACGCGCTGGCCCGCACCCTGGACCCGGTGCTGCGCGACCTGCACCGCACCGGACGGATCGTCGAGGAGGTGGTCACCGACCCCGACTACACCCACCGCTCCGGCCTGGTCACCATCACCCCCGCGGACAGCCGGCTGCTCGACCCGGCCCTCGGCGGCGCCCCGCACCCCCGCCGCACCGCCCTCGGCCCGCACACCAGCCTGCGCGCGGCCGCCGCCTTCGCCCGCCCGCGCACCAACGCCCCGGGCTTCCGGCAGAACGACGCCGCCGCCCGCGCCCTGCTCCACGCCCTGGCCGCCCTCCCGGCGCCGGCCCTGGCGGGCTGAGCGCCGTGGCGACGGCGCTCAGGCCCCGAAGATCTCCTCCACCAGGTCCTCGTCCGAGACGTGGTCCGGTGCGTCGAACACCACGTCCGCGACGCCCTTCAGGCCGATCCCCCGGTCCAGCGCGTCCATGCAGGCCCGGGCCTCCTCGTCGGTGGCGAAGTCCCACAGCCGCAGCCGCCGCACCAGCACCAGCGCCTCCATCGGGCTCATCCGCGGCGTGCGGCGGCGCTGCCCCGGCCCCTTGCGGCCGGCCTGGGCCAGCTGCTGCTGGTAGCCGGCCAGGTCCCGCCAGGCCTGCACGGTGCTCGGGTGGTGCTCGCCCAGCACCCGGGCGAGGTCCGGCAGCAGCCCGTGCAGCTGGAGCACCGCGCCCTGCGGGTCGCCCCGGTTGGCCCGGTGCAGCGCGAGGTCGTGCCGGGCCTTCAGGACCCGCGGGTCGTACGGGCCCCAGGCGGCGTGCAGGTCGGGCAGCAGCTCGTTCATCAGCCGGATCGCGGTGACCGGCGCACCGCTCTCGCCGACGCACCAGACCAGGTGGTAGCGGGCGCCGAGGGTGTCCGGGTCGACCGGGCCGAGCGCCGCGCGCATGTCGTCCACCAGGGCGGTCAACAGCCGGACGGCGCCGTTCAGGTCCCCGGTCCGGCTGAGGTACCAGGCGAAGTCCCGCCAGGTGCACAGGGTGTCCCGGTCGCTCCGGCCGAGCACCGTCACGCACTCCTGGGCGAGCGTCTGCAGCAGCATCGCCGACTCGCCGGCCGTCGCCGCCCGGTAGGCGGCGGACCGGCGCTCGCGCAGTGCGGCCCGGACGGACTCGGCCGGCGGCGTGGCCGTCACCGGCGGCGTGGTCAGCGGGGGCAGCACCGACGGGACGGCGGGCGGCGCGGCGGGCCCGGGCGCGGGCGGCAGGGCGGGCGCGGGCAGCGCGGCAGGCGCGGGCGAAGGCGCGGGCGCGGGGACGACCGGCGGGGCGCTCGGCGGCGGTGGCACCACCGGCCCCGGACGCTCCACCACGGTCGGCGCCGGCGGCCGCGCCGAGGCCGCCCGGCCGCCCGGCCAGTCGGCCAGCTCGGCGAGCCGCCGCTCGACCGAACGGGCGTCGGCCGGCCGGTCCGCCGGATCCTTCGCCAGCAGCTCCGCGACCAGCCCGGCCACCTGCGGCGGCAGCCCGAACTGCGCCGGGTCCAGCGGCGCCGGCGCCTCGTTGAGGTGCTGGTACATCAGCACCGGCGTCGAGTCCCCGCCGAACGGCCGTGCCCCGGTGAAGAGTTCGATCAGGACGCAGCCCAGCGCGTAGAGGTCGGCCCGCCCGTCCACCCGGCCGCCGGTCCAGCGCTCCGGCGCCATGTACGCCGGGCTGCCGACGATCGTCCCGGTGGTGGTCAGCCCGCCCGCGCCGGTGTCCAGCTGGGCGATGCCGAAGTCCAGCACCTTCAACTGCCCGGTGTCGGTGATCATCACGTTGTCCGGCTTGATGTCCCGGTGCACCATGCCCGCGTCGTGCGCGGCCGCCAGCGCTCCGCCGATCTGCCGCCCCCAGCGCAGGCTGAGCGCGGGCTCGGGCACCCCCGCCCGCAGCACCTCGGTGAGGGTGCGGCCGGTGAGCAGCTCCATCACCAGGTAGGTGACCTCCTCGCCGCCGAGCTCGCACTGCCCCAGGTCGTGCACCGTGACGATGTGCGGGTGCGAGAGGTTGCCGGCCGCACCGGCCTCCCGGACGAACCGCAGCGCGGCCTTCGCCCGGTCACCGCCGCGGTGCCCGATGACCTTGACCGCCACCGGCCGCCCCATCCGGGTGTCCCGGGCCCGCCACACCACCCCGAACCCGCCTTGCCCGAGCTTCTCCACCAGCTCGTACCGGCCGTCCAGGACGTCCCCGACTCGCACGCGCCCTCCCCTCCCGCCATGACGCCCAGACTCTACCGACGCAGTCCACCGCCCTTCCCCCCGCCGTCGCCCCTCCCCTCCTCCTCTCCCCCGGACCCCGGCCAGGTGGAAGGATGCAATCGAATCCCCGCGCGAACGCGGCGGTGCGAACCCAGCAGAGCCCGAGGAGAGCGGCCATGGCCAAGCAGGCCCCGCAGAGCGACCCGGCGCAGGACGCCCCCGAGGTGTCCGCGCCCCAGCACGCGGCCGCCGGACTGCCCGCCGTCGGCCACAGCCTGCGGATGGCCGCCGAGCAGATGGGCGCCCGCCGCACCCTGGCCACCCTGCGCAAGGTCAACCAGCAGAACGGCTTCGACTGCCCCGGCTGCGCCTGGCCGGAGCCGGACAAGCCGCACACCGCCGAGTTCTGCGAGAACGGCGCCAAGGCCGTCGCCGAGGAGGCCACCGAGCGGCGCGTCCACGCCGACTTCTTCGCCGCCCACCCGGTCGCCGACCTGGCCGAGCGCTCCGGCTACTGGCTGGGCCAGCAGGGCCGGCTCACCGCGCCGATGCTGCTCGACGAGGGCGCCACCCACTACACGCCGGTCTCCTGGGACGACGCCTTCGCGCTGATCGCCGAGGAGCTGAAGGCCCTGGACACCCCGGACGGCGCCGCCTTCTACACCTCCGGCCGGACCAGCAACGAGGCCGCCTTCGCCTACCAGCTGTTCGCCCGCCGGCTCGGCACCAACAACATGCCGGACTGCTCCAACATGTGCCACGAGTCCTCCGGCTCGGCGCTCACCGAGACGCTCGGCGTCGGCAAGGGCAGCGTCAGCCTGAAGGACCTCTACCAGGCCGACCTGATCATCGTGGCCGGCCAGAATCCGGGCACCAACCACCCCCGGATGCTCTCCGCGCTGGAGCGCGCCAAGCGGGCCGGCGCCACGATCGTCAGCGTCAACCCGCTGCCGGAGGCGGGCCTGGAGCGGTTCAAGAACCCCCAGCACGCGCGCGGGCTGGCCGGCCAGGGCACCAAGCTGACCGACCTCTTCCTGCAGATCCGCCTCGGCGGCGACCTCGCGCTGTTCCGCGCGCTGAACCGGATCGTCCTGGAGCGGGACGGCGTCGACCGCGACTTCGTCGCCGAACACTGCTACGGCTTCGAGGAGTTCGAGGCCCAGGCGCGCGGGACCGACCGCGACGAGGTGCTCGCCGCGACCGGTCTGCCCTGGGAGCAGATAGCAGAGCTCGGCGAGCTGGTGCTGAGGTCCGAGAAGATCATCGTCTGCTGGGCGATGGGCCTCACCCAGCACAAGCACGCCGTGCCGACCATCCGCGAGGTCGTCAACTTCCTGCTGCTGCGCGGCAACGTCGGCCGCCCCGGCGCCGGGGTCTGCCCGGTGCGCGGGCACAGCAACGTCCAGGGCGACCGGACGATGGGCATCTTCGAACGCCCCACCGCCGCCTTCCTGGACGCGCTGGGCGAGGAGTTCCGCTTCGAGCCGCCGCGCGAGCACGGCCTCGACTCGGTGGACACCATCCGCGCGATGCGCGACGGCAGGGTCGGGGTCTTCTTCGCGATGGGCGGCAACTTCGTCGCGGCCACCCCGGACACCGAGGTCACCGAGGCCGCGATGCGCCGCTGCCGGCTGACCGTCCACGTCTCCACCAAGCTCAACCGCTCGCACGTGGTCACCGGCGCCCGCGCCCTGATCCTGCCCACCCTGGGCCGCACCGACCGGGACGTCACCGCGCGCGGCGCCCAGTTCGTCAGCGTCGAGGACTCGATGGGCCAGGTGCACGCCTCCCGCGGCGGCCTGCGCCCGCCCGCCCCCGGGCTGCTCTCCGAGACCGCGATCGTCTGCCGGCTCGCCCGCGCCGTGCTCGGGCCGCAGGACACCGTGCCGTGGGAGGACTTCGCCGCCGACTACGACACCCTGCGGGACCGGATCGCCCGCGTCGTGCCGGGCTTCGAGGACTACAACGAGAAGGTCCGCCGCCCCGGCGGCTTCACCCTGCCGCACGGCCCCCGGGACACCCGCACCTTCCCGACCGCGACCGGCAGGGCCAACTTCTCCGTCAACCCGCTGACCGCCCCCGAGGTCCCGCCGGGCCGGCTGCTGCTCCAGACGCTGCGCTCGCACGACCAGTACAACACCACCGTCTACGGCCTCGACGACCGCTACCGCGGCATCAAGGGCGGCCGCCGGGTGGTCCTGGTCAACCCCGCGGACGCCGACGAGCTCGGGCTCACCGACGGCGGGTACGTCGACCTGGTCGGCGAGTGGAGCGACGGCGTGGAGCGACGCGCCCCGCACTTCCGGGTCGTCCACTACCCCGTCGCCCGCGGCGGCGCGGCGGCCTACTACCCCGAGACCAACGTCCTGGTGCCGCTCGACTCCACCGCCGACATCAGCAACACGCCGACCTCCAAGGCCGTCGTGATCCGCTTCGCCCCCGACAGCGGCGCGTAGCCGCCGGCCGCCCCGGGCGGCACAGCACGCGGGCCGCCCCACGTCCGGTGAC
>NZ_JBHXTL010000005.1:98574-156390 GCF_042677365.1 Kitasatospora sp. NPDC127116 | reverse complement strand
AGCCCGGCCCGACACCAGGGGAGGAACCCCGTGACCGACACCCGCACCATCACCAACCCGCCAGGCCTGCACGACCCGACGCCGTTCGGCTACAGCCACGCCGCCTCCGCGCCCGGCGAGCCGGTGTTCATCGGCGGCCAGTACGCCTCCGACGCCGGCGGCCAGGTCGTGCCCGGCGACTTCGCCGCCCAGGTGGAGCTCGCCCTCGCCAACCTGCGCACCGCGCTCGCCGGGGTCGGCCTCGGCTTCGAGCACGTGGTCCGGCTCGGCTCGTACATCGTCGACCACGACCCGGAGAAGCTGGCCGTCCTCGGCGAGGCCCTGGCCGGGGCCTGGGGCGACCGGCTGCCCGCGCAGACGCTCAGCGGGGTCGCCTCGCTCGCCCTGCCGGGGATGCTCTTCGAGATCGACGCGGTCGCCGTCCGGCCGACGGCGGGGGCGGCGGGCTGACCCACCCGCGCGCAGGGGTCCCACCGGTCGGTGGGACCCCTCGCCGTGCCGCCGCCGTTCGAGCCGGCGCGGACCGCTCCCACGGCCCGGGTCGCCGCGCACAGCCGTCGTTCCACGCTGTCGGGGCCGTCGCCGAGGAACGGCACCCGCAGGAACGGGCCCTCGTCGGTGGCGGCCGTGTCGAGGATCTGGAGCAGGGTCGTCAGCCCGCGGACCGGCTCGTCGACGAGCACGGCCTCGGCCCCGCCCACCAGAATCGGCAGCCCGGCCGGATCCGGCCGCCGGGGCGGGTGGCGGGCGTCGGGTGTCGGGTGTCGGTGAGGCATTCCTCGAAGGCGTCCCGGTTGTGCCCGCCCACCTAGCGCAGGGCGCGCTCCGCTTCCGCCGCCACCGCCGCGGCGACAGCTGCCAGTGCGGGCGAGTCGAGGCGCCACTGCTGCCAGTAGAGCGGAAGCTCGACGGTGCGGCCCGGAAGGAACTGGACCAGCGCGCCTCCGTGCAGCCGGGGCTCGGCCTGACCGTGCGGGACCAGGCCCCAGCCGAGGCCGGCGGCCACGGCATCGGCGAAGCCCTCACTGGACGGGACGTAGTGCCGCCGGCGGCTCGCTCCCCGACCACCCGTCAGTTCGCGGGCGAAAACGTCCTGCAGCTCGTCACGGCGGTCAAAGCAGACCACCGGGGCGTCCGGAAGCAGCAGGGCCGCGTCGCCGTCGAGCCAGCGGGCGGCGAACTGCGGCGTGGCCACCGGGAGGTAGACCATCGCGCCGAGCCGCCGCACCGAGCAGCCGGCCACCGGCTGCGGTGAGGAGGTGACCGCCGCCATCACCTCGCCCGCGCGCAGCAGGGTGGTCGTGTGCGCCTCGTCCTCGCGGCGCAGGTCGACGTGGATCCGAGCGTCCTTCGCGAGGGAGGTCAGCGCGGGCACGAACCAGGTCGCCAGCGAGTCCGCGTTGACCGCGATCGGAAGCCAGGAGGGGCCCGACGGCCCGGCACCCTCTTCGCCCCCGGGCATCCCGAGCGCCTCGCGCGCGTCCCCCTCCAGGCGGGCGAGCTGACGGGCGTAGCGCACCACGACCTGCCCGGACTCGGTCGGCCTCACCGGCCGGGAACGGGTCAGCAGTACCCGCCCGGTGCGCTGTTCCAGCGCCTTGATCCGCTGGCTCACCGCCGAAGGCGTCACGTGCAGGGCCGCCGCGGCGGCGTCGAAGGTGCCCTCGTCGACCACCGCGAGCAGGGTCCGGACCAGGTCGTGGGGCAGCTCAGCCTTCATGGCTGCTAAGGATACGTAAAAATCTTTAGCTGGTCTTGTGTCGCGCCGCCTGCCTACCGTTGCGGCCATGGGAAGCACGCTCACCGCCACCGCCGCCGGCTTCGGGGCCGGCCTGTCACTCATCGTCGCGATCGGGGCGCAGAACGCCTTCGTCCTACGCCAGGGCGTCCGCCGGGAAGCCGTCGTGCCGGTGGTCGCGATCTGCGCGGCCTCCGACGCGGCACTCATCGCCTGCGGCGTGGGCGGGCTCGGCGCACTGATCACGGCATGGCCGACGGCACTGACGGCGGTGCGCGCGATCGGCGCGGCCTTCCTCCTCTGCTACGCCGTGATCGCCGCGCGCCGCGTCTTCCGAGCCTCCAGCCTGGAAGGCGGCGGACCAACCGTCCACTCCGGCCGCCGCGCGGTACTCAGCTGCCTCGCGATGACCTGGCTCAACCCCCACGTCTACCTCGACACGGTGCTCCTGCTCGGCGCCATCGCGGCCACCCACGGCACGCTGCGGTGGCAGTTCGCGCTCGGCGCCGCGCTGGCGAGCCTGTGCTGGTTCGCCGCACTGGGGTTCGGCGCCCGCCTGCTCACCGGATTCTTCCGCCGCCCCTCGTCCTGGCGCGTCCTGGACGCCCTGGTCGCAACGACGATGCTGTTCACCGGCCTGTCCCTGGCCGCGGGCGCCTGACCGGTTCGAATCCGGAGCCCTGCGCGTGCGGGGCGGTGTACCCGGCCCTGGCCAGTTGCCGAAGCAGCCAGTCGGAGTCGCAGGCGTGGCGCTGGGCAATGGCGGGGAGCGCGGCGATGACCAGCCTTTTGATCACGACCTGGCGGTCCTCTTCGGTGGCGGCCCACATCACGACTCCCACACGTCGGGGTCCGCGCCGTAGCTCACGAGGTGTCTGTTCTCTCATTCGGAGATCCGGTGCATGGCAGCGCGGCCCTGCCCCCGAAAGGCTTCCGGCGCTGTGCGGGGGCCGGCGGAAGGTTCGTGAGGGAGCGCGGAGTCCGATCACGCGCGCGGAAGCCGAAGCTGACGAGCGTGACGTTCCTCCTCGGCCTCCTGCGCCATGGCGGCGATCAGGTCGGCGGGGAACGACTGGTCACGCAGGCGGCGCGGGTGCACGCGCTGGTGTGCGGAGAGCCCGTGCGCAGCGTGCCGGAGGGTCGGGAAGTCCTCTGCCCGTCGCTCCGGGGTCCGGGCCGTGGTGCGGGACTGGAGCCATGCGGTCCACCGGCCGCTTCAACGGCGCGGATCCGCGCTGTCTGCCGCCGAGGCGTCGGCCCGGCCGGCCAGCAGCTCCACCCTGTCGAGTGCGGCCTGCGTGGAATCGATCAGCTCGCGGTCCCCCTTGGTGATCCGCAGCCGCATGGCTTCCTGCAGATGCGTCCGGGCATCCGCGAGGTCGCCGCGCTCCATCAGGTGCTTGCCGGTGTGCTGGAGCGCGAAGTCCAGGAGTTCCGGGTGCTGGGCTCGTGCGCTGGTCAGCGCGCTGCGGTAGAGCGCGTCCGCGGTCTGCACGTCGCCGGCGTAGCGGTGCGCGTCGGCGAGGTTGAGTGCGGTGGCGACGACGGCCCGGGTGTTGCCCGTCACTGCGGCGAGGTCGAGCGACTGCCGGAGGATCGTCCGGGCTTCCTCGTGGTCGCCCAGGCACATCCGGCCGATGCCGATCCACCTGGTCAGGAGGCGGACACGAGCGGGGTCGGTCTCCTCGGGCAGGGCCCGCAGTTCCTCGTGGAGCCGGCCGACCACGCTGGTCAGCCCGTCGCGGTCGGTGGGGACCATCCGCAGGTCGGCGTCGTGGGTGATGAGGTGATCCAACATCGGTCCTCCGTCGTTCGGTTCCGCGCGTCCTGGCTACAGCTGGTCGCTCTGGTGGCTCAGGCCGGCCAGCAGCTCCACGCCGTGGGGGGAGAGAAGTGCTCACGCAGGAGTTCGAGTTCGCGCATGAGGTAGCTCGTCGTAGGCGCTCTGGAGGCTCGCACGCACTCGGGCGTGAGGTCGTTGCGGGCCAGCTCGGCTTGGCGGAACCTGATCAGCTGGTTGTAGACACAGGTCGCGTGGAAGGCCCGGTCGATCTCCCAGTACTGGTTGCGGTCCTCTCCCTGCCCGGCCCGCCACTTGATCTCGATCGTGGGAGAGGTCTGGGACGTAGGGCCGACCTGCCTCGTGGTCCTTGCCCGGGCCCACGGCTATAGACATGCGGCCAGGCTCCGGCGAGGATCCGATCATGCTGTCTGACGAACCGATGTCCGAGGATGAACTGACCGCGATCGAGGACCGTACTGCTGCCGCCACCCCAGGGCCTTGGCTGGCCCGGTTGGAGGGCCGGCACGGCATCGGAGGCGAGAGCTTCATCCAACTCCGCCCCGAAACCCCCGAGGACGACGAACTCTACGTCAGGCGCTTCACCGCAGGATACGAGGTCAAGGGCCCCAACACCGCACTCGACGCGGACATCGACTTCATCGCCGCCGCACGCCAGGACGTCCCGCGATTGATCGCCGAGGTGAAGCGGCTGAGGGCGGCTCTGAACCAAAGTAAATCGGACAACTGATCTACGGCCGCCAACGCCAGCCCCCGCAATCCTCAGGCCATCACAGACCCGCACCTGGGGAATTACACGACCGTCGACACCAGGACGACAGGTCGGCCGTACAGCAACCGGGCCCGTCGTGCGATCTCGCTGCCACTGGTGCCCTCACGGAAGTCGCGCGCCATGGCCCGCGCCACGTCGTGCCAGGTCCCGAAGCCTGATCGGCGCACGAGTGTTGCTGACAGCGGACCAGGTCGAACCGCCTGGCCGGGCGGCTACGACTACGGGACAACCTCAGTCGATCCGCCTCCTTTCGGACCAAGCGTGGCGATGCAGATGGCGTAATGGATTTGTCCTCCGCTGGCGCAACCTCAGGAGGATAGCTGCATTCGAGCGAGCCAGTCGACAGCAACGAGACACGCTATAGCGGTAATTGAAACGGAACCGCCGGGCTGCAACGCTGGCGGGCGTCAGATCGGCTGCTCATACGCTCGCCCTCGGGGCAGGTCCTGGAGCACCCGATGCTCTCCCTTGACCTACCAGGGGCACCCGTGGAATTCAATTCACTTTACGACCGACGTCGCCGTGCGTCGCTGGACGACGCCCGACAGGAGGCGGAGGCCATCACAAAGGCCATCAGCCGCATCAGCGCCGCCGCGGACACTCCTTCATCCCCCGGCAGTCAGAACCTGGCAGCTGGAAAGCTGTTCGAGATCGCCAGCGAGCTGAGTTCCTCGGAAACGGCCTATCGCAGGGCGCTCTCGGAGGATCCGGACCTGGACGAGGCCGCCGTAAGGCTGGTGATCGTACTGACAAAGCTGAGGCGCTTCGGTGAGGCGCTGGAGCTCGGCAACAGACTGCTCATGAAGTCCCCGGCGGTGGTCTTCCGCTCACTCGTCTATGAGGGGCCGCTCTCTTTGTGCACCGTGCTGGGCGACGCCTACCGCCTTTCCGACAACTACACGGCCGCGGCCGGCCTCTACCGTGAGGCGGCGAAACTCGAAGGCGGCACTCCCTACAGCGTCAGCCAGGCGGTCGTCACGATGGCCCTTTCGGGACAGGGCAGGGAAATCGCCCAGTTCGCGAACGACCACTCCAACGCGAGCCTGGGCGAGCGGATCCAGAGCGTAATCCGTCTGTCCCAGGAGACCGACGGGCGCTTCGCCATCATTCAGGAGGTGGCCGCCCAGGCGAACGTCGCCGCATCCGAGTCGATGCGGGTCGACTCGCTGGACCTCGTCCCGGAGCCGTAACGTCCATGCGCGACGCCGGCCTCACACTGATCGAGAGCGTACTGCGCAGGCATTACGCGTTGGACGACGATGACATCGTGTACGTCGGCGGCTCGGTCGCCGACGGAATCGCCACACCGTGGTCGGACGTCGACGTATTCCTCATTCGTGACGAAGTGGGGCCGGCTGCCGACGGGATGCGCCTGGTGCCGATGCCTCACGACGACATCCCGATGGACCTCGAGGTCTGGTCGCGGGGTGAAGTCGATGGTCTGCTGGGAAAACTGCGCGGATTGCGATCGGAATCACGCAGGGACCATCGCGCGTTCATGCGCTTGTCCGACGACGACAGGGACTTCCTGCATTCGCTCGCCATTGCCATTCCGGTGCACAACGAGGGAAAGCTGCTGGAGCTGAAGGCGGAGCTGGACCGGGATCTGCTGGCGCAGCTTTCCCTGGCGCGGGCTCTGGTGGGAATCACCAATTCACAGACAGACCTCCTGGGCTGGCTTGAATCCGGTGATTGGCAGAGTGTCGGTGTCGCCTGCCAGAGGCTGCTGGAATTCGCCGCATCAGCACTGCTCGCGGCAATCGGATGCACTCATCCAGGCGGAAAGTGGCTGACTTCTCTGCTCCGGGACCAGTTCAAGGACAGAGAAGTCCCGCCACGTCTGCTGGCCGACGCAGAGAGCCTGTCGGACCGGTTCTACGCCTTGCAGACCCGACCCG
The DNA here is from genome assembly GCF_042677365.1 of Kitasatospora sp. NPDC127116. Taxonomy (NCBI): domain Bacteria; kingdom Bacillati; phylum Actinomycetota; class Actinomycetes; order Kitasatosporales; family Streptomycetaceae; genus Kitasatospora; species Kitasatospora sp. NPDC127116. The sequence goes on along the minus strand of NZ_JBHXTL010000005.1, from coordinate 150,181 downwards.
GCTGTGCCGAAGCCGTCAACGGGTACGCCCGTGCCTGCGTCGGGTTCGCGAACGTGGCGGTGATGTACGCGCAAACATTCGGAGTGAAGGACCTCGACCACGCCGTGCGAACGGTCCTGTGGTCGCCGGATCCGCCGTCTCCTCCGTCCGACGGCCGGTCGAACCCGACTCTGTCCTGTAGAGCGCAACTCCGCTACGACTCGGGATGCTGGTACCTGCTCCATGTCGGGCGGGAGATGTACCGGATCAACGCCACTGCGGCCGCCATGGTCCTGCTCCTCGACGGACGGTCCACCGAAGAGGAGGTCGTGAACGCCTTTCAGGATGTGTCATCGGCCGATCGGGACCAGTTGGCCAAGTCCCTGAACGATCTGCTGATGTTCCTGGAGAACGCCGATCTCCTCGCTCATCGCGGAGCGTCATGAGTCCCGCGGCATCGACCGGCCTCGCCTGCGACGCCCTTGGGACGCTCCCTTGGGGCCCGAGCGTCCGCTGCGAGGCGGTCGAGCTCGCAACGGCGATGCGGCTCGGTGCGTCCTCGTTCGTCGGTGCGCCCGTCCGGTGGGACGTCGACTCCGCCGCAACGGCCGTTGTCTGGTCGACCGGCCGGGTCGTGGTCCCCGGCACCGTTCTCGAACTGGTGTCTTCCGCGGGTTTCCCGATCCCGGGCCTCGGCGACAACGGAATGCGTGCCCTCGCGCTGAGTGTGCTGGTCGCCGCGACAGCCCTGGCCCTGCCGGCGGCCTTCGGCCCGGCTCACGGTGCCTGGCCGGTCGACGGTGCGGGACGGCCCCACCCCGAGGGGCCGGACGGCGCGGAGTCTCTCAACGGCGAGGCCCTCCCGGTCGAGGACCGTGTGGCCGTGCTGGCGGCAGTGCTGCTGGCCGCCGGCGACGCCGCAGCCACAGTGGTCGAGACGCTGAGTCTGCATTGGCCGGTGCAGCAGATCCGGGCGGCCTCCCGCGTGGCGTACGTCGCCGGCCTTGCGCATCCCCAGCCGGCGCGCCACCGGCTGGCACTGCGTCGGGCCGGCGACGCGGTGACGTCCTGCTGGCTGCTCCCGGAGCTCCGCTCGGCTTACCGGCGCACGTCCTCTCCGGCGGTGCGCGTGGCGATTGAGGAGGCGCACCACCTGATCGGCAAGGCGGCTCTGGCCGCTCCGGACGAGCGTGCGGTCTCGCGGATCCGTCGCAGCACCCACTTCGGCCGGTTGCACCGCCTGGACCGGTTGATCACCCAGCTGGTGGTGTCGGCCGGCGGCGACGGCGGGCACGTGGCCGGGGTCGACGTCGGGTTGCTGGGGCGCTCGCTCGACGTCGGCGGTGCCGTCCGCGTCCGGGACGAGGCCGTCTCGGACGGCAGGACGAGTGTCGATCTCTGGCACGCACTGCGTGACGCCGGCGTGCGCGGGACGGTGCTGGCCGGTGACCCGTATTCCGCCATCACTCTGGTCGAGACGCCGGACGGCGCGGCCGGCGTCCTCGACGGATCCGGCCGGTGCATTCAGGTCGAGAGCACGGAGGCGCTGGAGCTACCCTCCGCACGCCGGCCGGACTGCGGTGCCCCGATCGCCCGGGGACTCGAGAGCGCGTCAGCCCGAACAGCCTGCCAGTGGGTGACACCTGCGCACCCCTCGCCGGACCGGTGTGCCGCCGCAGCGCTGGCGCTCGAATTCCGCAGTCACGACGTGTTCGTCCATGACCCGCGTCCAGCACAGGTCATCCGGGCATGTGGCCTCCTGTACCGGCGGCTCCGGGACGACGTGGACGCCGACACGTACTTCACCGACGCCGACATCGCCGCGGCGATCAGCCGGCTCGGGGACGACCTGGCTCCCGGGGGCGTGATCGTCGTCGGCAGCGTCATCGACTCGCGCGACGGCCGCCGCCGCTACACGGACGCCGACGTGCTGCAACGGATGTCGGACGGTGAACTGCGCCATTGCGCCCGGCTGGGCCGTGGCGTCGGGCCGGCCCTGCCCGGCGACGGGGCACGAGGTGTCAGCGGTACACGCCCGGGCCGGACGAGGGCAGGTATGTGATCATGTTCGTTCTCGGTCACCTGGTTGCCGCGCACGAGTCGGGCGCCTTCACGGACGTCGCCCTGGACGAGGGCGAGCTGGGGATGGCGGCCATGCTGCCGGACCTGATCAGCTGCCACGACTGGGGCTACACGCATGCTTGGTCACTCGCCGGCGTCGGCACGCAGGCGGAACTGGTACTGGCGCACATGATCGGCGACGCCGTCGTGCACTACGGCCAGCACTGGCGCGGGCACGAACACCGACGAGGCTGGGCCTATCTCAGGATGGGACTGGTGGCCCGCCGGTTCGACCATTTTCACGAGCAAGCCGAACGTGCCGGTTGGCGCGTGCAGGGGTTGCCCCGCGACAGCAGGCGCGGATGGGCACACACCATGATCGAATATGCGATCGACCAGTGGCTGTCCGATCGGCGCGACCTCACGAAAGCGTTCCGACAAGTCCGTGCCGAAGCCCTGGACACCGCGGCCAACCTCGCCTGGGTGCATGATCTGGTCGCCGAGCACGTGATCACGCCGAGCAAGCCGATCGAGACGCAGCCCCACCGGTACTGCGGGGCACTGTCCCGTTCGACCCAGCCCGACGAATTCCACCTCCGCGGGATCGCGCTCAAGTTCCACCTGGCTGAGACGCCCGAATGCCTCGACTGGATCCGCGGTTGGCTGCGCGACATCTGGTGGGCCATCGGCGAGGACGAGATGGGCGACGTCCTCCAAGGGCTGTCCGACGCCATCGCGGATCCCGTGCGGTTCGGGTACCCGCTGGAGATCGCCCAGCGCACCGGCCGGCCGCACGACCGGTGGCGGCGGGTGGGACAGGGCACGCCGACCGAACCCGGGGTGGGGCGATGAGCCGACCGGCGATGGCCGACTTCGACAACTCGGGCGACCGCTCTCCGCACCGACTGCTGCGGAGATTCGCGGACGACAGCTTCCTCTTCTTCCGAGAGATGCTCGACCCCGCTGCGGTCGCCGACGTGCGCCGGCAAGTGCTGACCGAACTGGCCAAGGTCGGCTGGCTCGCCGCCGGCACCGATCCGGCGGCAGCACTGCCCGGCCCGGTCGCGCACCACGACCGTGGGCTGATGAACGGCAGGGCCGCCTCGGACCCGGGATGGCGGGAGGGCTACCAGGTGGTGCAGTCGATTGAGGCCCTGCACCGCCTGGCACACAGCCCCGCCCTACTTAAAGTGCTCCGCGTGCTGCTCGGCGCCCCCGTCGTCGTGCACCCGCGCAAGATCGCACGGATCTCCTTCCCGCACCTGACCTTCCCGACACCGCCGCATCAGGACGCGCTGTTCAACCAGGTCCCGAGCGACGTCCTGACCGTCTGGATCCCGCTGGGGGACTGCCCGGAGGACCTGGGGTCGTTGCGGGTGCTTCGTGGTAGCGCCAATCTCGGCGTGCTGCCGGTCGCACCCCACGACGGCCTCGGCGGGGAGGCGGTCGCGGTGCCGTCAGAGGCCGGCGACTGGATCGGTGACGACTACCGCTGCGGCGACGTCATGATCTTCCACAGCAGGACCGTGCACATGACCACCCCCAACGTCGGCGACACCCTACGGCTGTCGATGGACTGCAGGTTCCAGTCGGCCGTCGAACCGGTGAAACTGGCCGCGCTGTTGCCGCACGGCTACACCTCGGGTCGACTGCCCGACTGGAATGAGCTGACCCGTGGATGGACGACCACCCGATGGGTCGAGCCGGGCCCGCCCGTCCACGTGGCCGCGGTGTCGTCCGGCCCGGTACCTCCTCCGCGGCTGGTCGCTGCCGGCCCCGGCGAACGGACGGCGGCGCGATGACCGTGCAGACTCCGGCACCGCGGACGCTCACCCGCGCCGCGATGCGGTTGGTCGGCAACACGCCTCTCGTCGAGCTGACCACGATCGGCGCCGGACTGCCGCACCGCATCCTCGCCAAGTGCGAGTTCGCCAACCCAGTGGGGTCGGTGAAGGACCGCATCGGCCGCCACATCATCGCCCGGGCGGAGGAAGCCGGCCTCCTGGTCCCCGGAGACAGCACGATCGTCGAGGCGACGGCCGGCAACACCGGCCTCGGACTCGCCGCCGCGGCGGCCGGAAAGTACCGGCTGATCGTCACGATGAGCACGAAGATGGGCCCGGACAAGGAGGCGATGATGCGCGCCTGGGGGGCACAGGTCGTGCGCTGCCCGTACGAAGTGCCACCGACCAGCCCGGAGAGCTTCATCAACACCGCACGCCGGATCGCCGCCGATCGGCCCGGTGCCTACTACGTCGACCAGTTCAACAACCCGTGGAACACGGAAGCGCACGAGCTGGAGACCGGCCCGGAGATCCTGGCGCAGGCGGGAGGCGAGCTGATCGCTTTCGTCGCCGGCGCGGGGACCGGCGGCACGTTCACCGGTGTCGGGCGGGCGCTCCGAGCTGCGGGCAGCCGTGCCCTCCTCGTGCTGGCCGATCCTGCGGGCAGCATCCTCGCCGCCCACGCAGAGGGATCGGGCGGCGACGGACACCCGTATCTCCTCGAAGGGATCGGCGGCGACTTCGTTCCAGGCCTGTTCGACCTGGACCTCGTCGATCGGGCCTACTCCGTGACGGACCGGGATGCCATTCGGATGTGCCTACGACTCCAGCGGGACGAGGGACTGTGGGTCGGCGGCTCGTCCGGCTGCGCCGTCGTCGCCGCCAGACGCCTCGCCGAGACCCTGCCGGGTCCGCGCTCGTCGATCGTGGTGATACTGCCCGACGGCGGATCGCGCTACCAGTCGACGATCTACGACGCCGCCTGGCGCGAAGCGCGAGGTGTCGACCAGGAAGTGCCGACATGAGCGCGCAGTCCCGCCTCGCGCGGGATCTGCGCCTCGCCGACCGATTCGCCGGGCAGCTCACGCTCGGGAACGACGAGACGCTGCTGCTCACCGGATCGGTGACGCTGCCTTTCGAAACACCGGGCGGCGACATCGACGTCATCCTGATCACGCCGAACGAGTCACGCATCGAGGAACTCGCCGCCCGGCGCTCCGGCGAGCGGCGGACCGAGCAGATCGCCAACGGCTACGCCATGTGCTACCTGCGGGCGGACAGCGGCGAGGAGATCGACGTCGAGGTATGGCCGACACGAACGGTGCTGGCTGCCGCAGCCGCACTCGACACCGGTATTCGCGACCTGGCGGCCGTCGAGGCGGACTTCACCCGGGTCGGCGGGCTGGACGTGAAGGTCGGCACCGACCTGATGCACGCCCTCGGCTGGGGAATGCCGGTCGTGGGCGCAGAGGTCCTCGACCGGCTCCGGGAAGCCGTGCCATGGCCCGCCTACCAAGCCTTCAAGCGGGACGCCGCGCTGGTCAACGTCCGGGACGCGACGAAGGGGATCCCGGCCAGCATCCGCGACGGCCGTCCGGACGAGGCGTACCTGAAGCTCTGCTGGGCCGCCGACAGCCTGGTGGACGCGCTGATCTTCCACTTCGGGCTTTCGATCACCCGCTGGAAGTGGCGGCTCCGCTACACGGACCTGCTGCCGGAACGGGTCGGTGACTGGTACCGCCGCGTCCGCTTCGAGCCCGTCCTCGACAGCGCGTGGCTCGGGGAGCAGGTCGACGTGCTGTGCCGCACGTGGCAGGCCTACGCCGGCTCCACACCCGAACCCCTTCACAGTCCGACGCCCGCCGTCGGCCGCGCCCCAGCATCCCACACAGACCATCACGCGCCTCGGGGAGGAAACGAAGAGTGGACATCATCGGGCACCTCGCCGTCATCGAGCACGCCGGGGTGAGCGGTGCAGAAGTCTGGGAGGACGACGCCGTGCTGGCGCTCTTCCCCAACCTCGCGCACTGCCACGAGTGGGCCTACCACCACCTGCGCCGGACTGCGTCCGGTCCTCCCGAGGGCACGGAACCGTCCCGGGCCGCCAAGCTGATCGAGGGCCACATCATCACGGACTGGGTCATCCACTACGGACCTCAGCTGACGCCGCAGCCGCACCGCATCGGCTGGGCCTACCAGGAGATGCACCTGGCCACGGACAGGATGGACACGTTCTTCGACGACGCCCTCAAGTTGGGGATCGCGGAGAGAGACCCGCGCGAGCACGACACCCGCAAGCACCTGGAGCGCGACTTCGGCCACACCTCGGTCGAGTGCGCGCTGGATTTCAAGGTCGGCCGCCGGGTCGCGGACACGGACCGGGAACGTGGTCTGCGGGCCAGCCTGGCCCGGCTGCACGACCAGGAGTGGGCCAGGGAGTTGGTATCGAGCGTGCTCTCCGAGACCGGCGGCTACACCAGGGAGAGCGATGACAAACTGTCCCGCACCATGTCCGAATACGGGCAGTGGGCGTACTCGATCGAACATCCGGAGGACTTCGCAGCCCTGACTCTCTGTACCAGGTACGACTGGGACTGTGACCGGCGCACCGTCGACTACGTGCTGGACTTCCTCCACGCCGTGGAGCGGGACCTGGACCCGGGTCTCGCCGAACAGCTGGTGGATCAGGTGGTGGCCGCCATCGCGGATCCCCGGATCATGGTGGGGCCGCGATGAGCCCCACAGTGGCCGGCACGGTTCTCGAGGTGTTTGAGGAGCGGATGCTGGGCGTCTGGGAGCGCGGGGACTTCGAGGTCACCGACCCACTGGGCATGGCGCGGCTGATCCACCTGTTGCTGAAGCGCGAGGGCTTCGCCACCGCCGCGTCCGTCCTTGCCCAGTCGGGCGTCCGTCGTGAGTGGAACCGGGTACTGAGCCAGGAGCGGTCGGCCTTCCTCGCGTCCTGGCTGCGCTCGTACCTCCAGGTACCCGTGCTCGACGTGCTGGGCGGGGATTTCAGCGTCCTGCGAGCCCTGGTCGCGGCAGGCCTGCCCGCCGACGGCGTGGCCGGGTGCGAGCGGCCGGACGCCTACCAGGTGGACTGGGCGACGCAGCCCTTCCAGGTCCACCGGGTGAAACCCGGTGTCGTACTGCCGCCAGGACCGTTCCGTTCGCTGCTCATCAGTACGGTCCTCCACCACGAGCCGGACCCCGGCCGGCTCCTCGAGGCAGCGGCGCGCACCGGTGCGCGCCGCTGGGTGGTCGTCGAGAACTGCGTGGACGGGGCGAACAGCGAGGCCTTCCACCTCTTCGTCGACCAGTTCTTCAATCGGTGCCTCAACAACTTCGACGTTCCGTGCGTGGAGCAGCACCGCACCGTCGAGCAGTGGCGGGAGGTCCTCGGCGGCTACGGGAAGGTCGTCCACGAGGAGACCCGGACCGACGTGCCCGGCATGCCCTTCCCCTACACGCTCCTGGTGGTGGACCGTTGACAGTCTGGACGCCCGGCCATCGCGTGAGTCCACCGTCCGACGCGGCACGCGCCGCCCCGGACGGCCGGCGGTATCTCGACGTCCTCGCCGCCGAACTGGCCGCCGAGTACGACGGTCTCGGGATCCGGCCGCCGGCCCGGCTGCGGCAGGCGGTACACAGCGCCGCCGGGTTCGGTGACGCCTTCGCCCTGTACGAGGCCGCGTCGTCCGAGCTGGCTGCGAGGCTCGGGGCGGTCTTCGAGCCTGCCCGGGCCTACCGGTCGATGGAGGAATTCTGGCGTGACGCTCACGCCCAGGCCGCAGGCGCGAGCCCGCACGCCTATTGGGACAGCTACGAGAACGGCCGCCGGCGGCAGGTGGAACGGATGCTCGCAGACGCGTTCGGCGCGGATCAGGCCGTCCTCGTCAACGCGGGAATGTCGGCGCTGGACGTGGCCCTTCGCTGCTCGGGACTGGCCCCGGGGGCGGAGATCCTCGTGCACGAGGGGATGTACTTCGAGTCCAGGGACCTCCTCGACGGGCTGTACGCACCCTGGGGGGTGCGGGCCGTCCCCGTCGACATGCGGGACCGTGCAGCGGTGACCGACGCGGTTCGCGAGCGCCGCCCTGCCCTGGCGCTGGTCGAGCCGTCGCTCAACGGCCCGAGCTGCGACGTCCCGATGATCGAGCCGTTGCTGGAGTTCCGGGTGCGAACGGTGGTCGACGTCTCGGCCCTGGGCCACGGTCTTCTGCCACAGGAGCTCGCCACCGGCCCTGACGTCCTCTACGTCGAGTCAGGTATGAAGTACCTCACCCGTTCGGCGGGGGTGGGCGTCGTCTACGGCTGGTCGGCGTGGGCAGACGCCGCCCGGGAGTGCGCCCGCCGGACCGGTCACCAGCTCCAGGGGCGGGCGCTGCACTGGCTGCGCCCCGGCGAGGTGCGGACCTGCCGGGAGCGGCTCGCCGTGCATTCCGCGCGCCGCCGCGGATTTGTTGCGACGCTGCGCGCCGCGATGCCCGTACTGCGGGTTTCCGACGCCTGCACAGGAGCCGTCGGCCGGGACGACGCGATTGCCAGGGCCGTACGCCGCGGAGCCGACGGCTGCATGGTGTTCGTCCGGCTGCCCGAGGTGCCCGGCACGGATCCCGAGGACCTCCACCGCATGACCGTGGCCCGATGGGCGGCCGGAGACGAAATCCCCCGGGTGCGGGCAGGCTTCGGGTGGACGCGGACGACCGGCCGCGCCTACGGCCGGGACACACTCAACGCGACGCCGGCGGAGTGCTTCATCCGGATCAGCGTCGGCATCGAACCGCAGGAAGAGATCGACGCGCTCGCACTGCGCCTGGCGTACGCGGCCGAGCAAACAATCGGGGAGGCATCGGCATGACCCTGTCCAGGGGCCCCCGGGAGGAAGGCGGACCAGTGACCGGCCAGACCCTCACCGCCCCCACAGCGGCACTTCCGTGGCCACGCGCGTTCACGTCCGCCCCCGGCGCGGATCCTGAGCGCAGCCGGGGCACGCTCGCCCGCCTTCGAGGCAACGTCTGGGCGACCGTACGGCTGCTGGCGGCGAGCACCCTCGACGTGCCCGACTTCGAGGGGAAGCTGGCCATCGGGGAAGCGCTGCACACACTCACAGAGGTCGCCGCATCCATCGAGGAACGCCTGGTCGAGCTGGGCGGTCTCGCGGTACCCGCCGACCGGGCGCCCGGCGACCGCACCCGGCGGCGGCTTGCCGCCGCGCTGTCCTCTCCCGCCGGCCCGCGGCTCGCGGCGATGCCGCACGACTGGTTGCGACCGCTGCTCGACGCGTTCGACTCGGCGGTATTCGACTCCCTGCTGGACGGGCCGTCCGAGCGGGTGCGCCGACGCGCACTGTGGGACATGGACGACGCCTTCGCCTGGTTCTTCTCCGCAGAGGCTCGGCTCGCGGACAGCGCCGGTGAGGCGCCTGCGGCACCGCGGGAACCCGGCGTGCCGGACTGTCCGTCAAGACCGACGATGGGCGTCCGTGACCCCCGGTTCCGTACGTTCGAGCACACCCGCGACTACCGCAAAGCCACCGACTGGCGGTCCTCGGGCTCGAAGTACGAGGACGATCTGGTCGAGCTGCTGCGGGTGAACCGTGACGAGATCGACGCGTTGGAGACCTTCGCGCTCGCCCTGTTCGACTTGGTGGAGGAGGCGCCGCTCGACGCGCTCCGCCATCTCGCCCGGTTGGCGTGGGACGAGGCGCGGCACGCGGCAATTGGTCACACGCTGCTCGCCGAGCGCGGCGCCGACCCGTACGACTACGAGTGCAGCATGATCGGCATTCGGGTGCGCGGCGCGATGTCGGGCTGGGACGCGTGGACGCAGATCACGCTCTTCGGAGAGCTTGGCATCATCGGCCCGATGCGCGCGCTGGTACGCGAGGCGCAGGAACGGGGCGACGACCGCACCGCCGCGGCCTTCGGCTTCGTCTGCCGCGACGAAACGATGCACCTGCGCGATTCGCGGCGCCTGCTCGCCGCGCACCACCCACTCGGCGACCTCTCCGCAGCGGGCGAGCGGGCCCGAACCCATGCCGGCCAAACCCTCCAGAAGCTCGGGCTCTTTGAGTATGAGCGGTTCCAGGAGCTCGACGGCCGCCAGATCTTCGAGCTGCTCGGTGAGTAGCACCGACGTGCTGGGCTCGTCCGGAACCGGCCGTGCGGCGCCGTCAGCGGCGTGGCTTGACGGGATGCGCGGCGTCCAGTTCCACCACCGCTCCCTGCTCTGCTGGCCCGAACTGCTGACGGGTGAGGGACGAAGGTGGATCCGAACGGTGCTGCACACCGGCGCGCGCGTGCTGAGCCTGGGTACGCCGTTCCCCGCAGCCGTCGTCGCCGACGTCCACACGATGACCTTGGAGATCTGGACGATGGGCGAGCGACCGTGCGTCGGAGGTCATGACGACGACGTGTCGATCGGCGAGCCCAGTCCCGGGGAGTGGGCTGAGCTTGTGGCGATGTCCCGCGCCGTCGGGCTCACTCCGCTGGCCGGCAGCGCGCGGTGCCACCCCCAGTGGAGGCACGCGCGGGTCCGCGGCAGGAGCGGGCTGGTGGCTGCGGCCAGCGTGCAGGGCCTGGCCGCCGAGGTCGCCGGTGGACCCCGACGTCTGGTGTGCTCGGTGATGTCGGCACCGCCGTCCCGGCACCGCGGCGCCGCACGGCAGTGCGTGGACGCCGCTGCCGCCGGCGCGCCGGCGGCAGCGCTCGTCGAGCGGGGAGCCGCCTCGGGCGGCTTCTTCGCCCGGCTCGGGTGGGCGGCGACCGGCACCGCCCACCTCTACTGCTACCACTGAGACGACCGAGGGATGACCATGCCTGGAGATCACCGCAAACGGCCGCCAATGCGCCACCTGCTCAGTTTGAGCGGCGAGGTCCCGCCGGCGTCACTGGCGGCCCGCTTCGACGGTATCGGCCTCATCCGCAGCGAGTACGTGCTGCGTGCCGAGGGCCACTTCATCACCACTGCGCACGCGCAGCGGGCGCTCGCCGGCTACCTCGCGGCCGTCATGGCCTCATGCCCGCAGGCGCCGGTCTGGTACCGCACGAGTGAGATGACCTCGCAGGAGGCCAACACCCTGATCGGTGTCGACGAACGGTACGACGAAGCCGACTTCATAAAGGGACGACGCGGAATCCGGCGTGCGCTGGAGTTGCCCGGCGCCTTCGAGACCGAGCTGCGCGTCGTCGCCGAGATCGCCCAGGACCACCCGAATCTGCACCTGCTGGTGCCGTTCGTCCGTGACGCCTCCGATTTCGGCTTCGCGGTGGACATGCTCGACAGCGCGGGATGGCCCAACAGGTTCGGATCCATGGTCGAGATCCCCTCGCTCCTGCTGGACATCCCGGAAGTCCTCGCGATGGGCGCCTCCAACCTGCTGCTCGGCCTGAACGACCTCTCGTCCCTCCTCACCGGGACCAGCCGTGAGTTCACCGGGACGGACATGAAGCTGCACCCGAGCGTCTGGTCGGTGGTCAATCGGGTCCGCGAACAGGTGGGGACGTCCTCGGACTGGGGCGTCGCCGGCAACTTCGGCAAGTCGGTCCTGGAGCGGGCCGAGGATGCCGGGGTGCCGTACGCCAGCGAGCACTACAGCGAGCTGCCCGCCCTGCACGGACTCGACCCCGACGACTTGCCGGACCTCGACTTCGTCAGCCGCACCAAGGCGTTCACGCGCAGGCAGATCGCGCTGGACCAGGAGCGCTTCTCGCGATCGCGGCTCGACGCGAGCGCCGGCCATGCCGCACGCTGACTTCCCGGTGGAGGGCGTGCCGACGTCCGACGTCCTCGCACCGAGTGACTTCGACGCCTGGCCGAGTCACGACGTGCACGTGGAGTGGGGAGTCCCCGGGGCGGCGCTCGCCGCGGCACGCGGCGACGCGGTCGTGGTGGTGGACGTGCTGTCCTTCTCGACCACACTCGCCGTCGCCGTGGACCGCGGGTTCGCCTGCCTGGTGTACAGCGGGGCCGAGATCGCCGAGATGGGTGGCCGGGAAGCGGCAGCGGAGCGGCTCAGGGCCCGCGCGCTGAGCAAGCGGCGCCGGGTGCCGCCGGGCGCCCTGTCACTCTCGCCGGGCAGCCTCACACGTGCCGAGCCAGGCCAGCGCGTGCTGTTCACCTCGCTCAACGGCGCCTCGATCGTCGCCGCCTCGGCCTCCGCGCCCGCACTCCTCGTCGCTGGGCTGCGCAATGCAGCGGCATCGGCCCGCACCGCGCGCGCCGTGCTGACCAGCGGAACAGCGCGGCGGATCACCATCGTCGCCAGCGGCGAACAATGGAGCTCGGTCGAACCCGGAGTGAGCGGAATGCGCCCGGCGGCCGAGGACTGGCTGGGCGCCGGGCTGCTCTGTCTCCGACTCCGCGAGGCCGGGTTGTCGCTGTCGGCCGAGGCAGCCCTGTCGGCGGCTTCCTGGACCAGCTCCGACGTGTTGCGCGACTGCGTCTCGGCCCGCGAACTGGTGGCGGCCGGCTTTGCCGAGGACGTGGAGCTGAGCCTGGAGCTCGACGTCAGCGACGTGGTACCCGTGCGTGACAACGCCGAGCCGTCGGGTCGGACCTTTACCGGTCAGCACGCACCCGGCTGACCCGGTACCCGTGCGTCGTTCCTCAAGGGGCCTCAGCCAACCGGAAACGACAGGGCGATCCGCAACGTGTGGCGCTCCCACGGGTCCAGGAACAGGTCGTGGGCGTGGAAGGCCGCCTCGACGGCCAGGCTGGCGGCGGCGTCGTACCGCTCCGGAGCGAGCAGTCGCCGCAGAGCACCGTGAAGCTCGGGAAGCATGGTGGCCCGGCCGCGGGGCGGCCCGATGGCGGGGAGAGGCGGCCGGGGGAGCCGTGCCGCCAGCATCGCGGCGGCGGACCACCAGGCGACCGCGACCGATCCGGGCGAAACCGTGCTGAGCTCGTCGCGGACACACTCGGCGGAGTCGACGAACCCCGTCCACTCCCGGCTCGGCACCGTGGCGTGGTCGTACGACAGGACGGCTGCCGCCCTCACCACGCACCGGATCACCACGTCGTAGGGGTGCGTCGCAGAGCGCAGCCCCGTCGGCATGCGCAGTCGGCGGAGCCGGTCGAACCGGCACCGCTGCGGCGCGTCCGGGGAGAGCACCTCGTTCAGGGTCTCCTCGCCGAGCAGCGTGACGACGTCCTTCGCGGCCTGCTCGGCGTCGTCCGGGGTGTGCAGCAGGGAGTAGCAGCGGTGCGCCGCCGGTGCCACCGACCGCAGGTCCCCGGGGTGGCGCCGCCCGAAGGCGCTCGGGCCCTTCCACGCGTCCAGCAAGCCGACGAGGTCGACGTCGAACGGCGTGCGCACGACCGCTGCTACGGAGGCGTCCAGTTCGGCGACGGCGTAGGACAGCCAACCGCTCGCTGCGCCTCCCGGCCGTGGCTGCTTGAAGGTGCCGTGTGCGTAGAGCGCCGACAGCAGCGGCGGCCGTAGGATCAGCGATGTCGCCGCGAGCACCCGCAGGTGCAGCGGACCCAGGCGAGTGGCCAGCGCGTCCCACAGGTCCTGCGCCATCGTGTCGGGCATGACGACGACGAAAGCCGTGTTGCGGGGGAGCGCGGGCACGTCCGTGAAGCTACCAGCAGCACGGACGCGGGATCGTGTTGTGGCGATGCCGACGCGCCGTCGGGCTGGCGGTGGTGCGCCAGGAGGCGCGGGGGTGCGGCATGGTGCGGGCGGCGAACGACGTCCGTGTCGAGGTGCCGTCACCCCGGCGGCCCGGGCTGGATGGCAGTCGGTCAGGGTGTGGGGGCAGGGCGGTCCTGGTCCGCTGCCGTCGGCCCGGTGCCGAGCGGGATCCAGTGGAAGGAGAGCTCGAAGGTGACTCCCTCCGTCTGGGGCACGTGCAGGGCACTGAAGCCCAGGGTGAAGCCGGAGCCGGCCAGCACCGGCGCGAGGAAGCTGTCATGCATCGTCATGAAGCCCACTCCCATCTGCTGGATGACCTGCGCCCCGACATCCGGCCGTCCGGTGACCGAACACCAGACGTGAACCGCGGTGTACATTCCTCTTCCCGAGATCGAGGGGATGCTGAGCGCGCCCAGGACGAAGCCGTCCGTCGGTTTCGCGTCAATGGGCCTCGTTCTCGGCTTGCCGTCCTTGGCAGCCGCTGTGAGCTCGTCGGGTGCAGGCGTCCAGACGTCGTCCCATGCGCCGAAGAGCCCGGTGGCACCGGCGGTCAGGCGGCCGCCGACGCCCACGTCCTGTTCGAAAGACGCCTTGCCCGAGACCGTGAGCCCGCCGTCCGTGCGGGAGTCGCCCCACGTGATGGAGTTTCCGGTGACGAGGAGGTTGACCGGATCCTGTTCGGTGCCGAGGGTGACGGGCCCCAGGACGGTGACGGTGGTGGCGAGACAGTGGTTGACCTGGACGCTCCCACCAGGCGTGGTGAGGGTGGCCCTCAGGTGGAAGGTGGTGTCCCGGTACACCGGTCCGGACTGCCAGGAGCGGGCTCCCTCGGGGACGGCGTACGGCGGCTCGCGGTCGTGGATGATCTCGTAGGTGGCTCCTTGCGATCCGTCCCACAGGAGGGTTACCGGGTCTCCCGGATTGATCGCCGCGTGGTGGCCCTGCGCATCCGCCCGGTCGACGGTCTGTGGGCGGAAGTTGCCGAACTCGAAGCCGTAGGGGGCCTTGCCGACGAGGAAGTGGACGTGTCTGGCGGGTGGCTTGTCGTACTGCGATTCGGTGACCGTGAAGGTCGTGATGCCGACCGCGGTATTGACGTCGATGGTGTCGAAGGTGAACGCGTAACTGGTCCCGGTGCCGAAGGAGACGTACGCGGCTGTCGCATCCTTCGGCAGGGCGGTGAACGTCCCGCCATTCAGGGACAGGGTCCAGTCGCCCGGCGCGGCCGTCGGCCGGATGCCATCCGGGTGGAGTGTCAGGTCCTTGGGCTCGGGGCCGACTTCGACGGTGAAGGACAGTGAGGCGATTTCCACCGTGTTTCCCGTGCTGTTGGACACAGTGACCACGATCCGGCCGTTGCCGGTGGGGGCGGCCCCTTGCCCCGCGAAGTTGACCTGGAGCGGGACGGGGTGGGTGAACAGCGCGTAGTCCAGGATGCTGTCCGAGTCGGCGGCGCGGCTGATGAACACGACGGACCTCCTCAGCGGTTCCGGCGGAACCGGTCTTCGGGGTGTTCGGAAACGGCGCCACGCAGCACCATGCGACCGTTGCGGGCCGTGGGGGGCGTCGGGGGGACCCGCGCGACGGAGTCGGCCGGCCCGACGGGCAGTTCGGTCCAGCCTGCCGTACCGTCGCGCCGGGGCTGGGCGAAGGTCCACGTGCCGTGCCGGGTGGACGGGCGGGGGGCGATGAGCCGGTCGCCGCCGTCGGTCGGCTCGATGCACGCGAGCAGCGGGCCGATGCGGTAGGAGACCTCCATCCGCGCGAGGGCGGGGGTGACGCGCGCGGCGGGCAGCTGCCAGGGGACGGTGGGCAGGATATCGGTGGCGGCGTGGACGGCGGCGCGCGGATCGATGAGCATGGTCACGTACTTGATCGGTGTGGCCCCCGCGATGTCGAGGGTGAAGCCCGTGCCGATCCCGCTCAGGTACGTGGTGGTGGGCTGCTGGGGAACGGTGACGGCGCGCAGCAGGCCGTAGTCCGTGTCCTCGAAGTAGCCGATCAGACCGTCCCGGAGGTTGTCGGCCCTGCCCAGCCGCACGTTCCAGCGGTGGCCGAGGAAGTCCGGTGGCGGCGGCGGGGCCTGCTTGAGGCCGACGACGTACTGCCACGCCTCCCAGCTGGAGTCGTAGAGCGGCGGTCCGTCCAGTTCGAAGCGCAGGCGCCCCCGCACGAGGGCGAGTGGTCGGCCGACAAGAACGGACATGGTGCGGTCGTCCCAGCCGCCGAGGGGGTTGACCGTGTGGAGGGTCTCGTCGACGGCGGACAGCAGGGCCGTGAAGGCCGGTCCGGCGTCGGCGCGGGCGGCGAGCGCGGCGAGGAGGCCGTGCAGGTGAGTGAACCGGTCCGCCAGGGAGTCCAGGGTCGGGAAGGTGCTGTGGGGGGTGGCCTTCCAGAACAGGCTGTCGTCGTAGGCGATTCGGAGTTCACCGAGCGGGCCGCCGTCCGGATCGTAGGCGGTCAGGGCCCGGTCCAGATGGTTCGGAAGCAGCCAGCCGCAGACCTGCGTGGCCGAGGAGTACGGGCTGACCACTGTGTCGTCGGACTGCGTCGAGATCCAGTCCGCGCACAGGCGGGCTGCCTGGAGGAGGCGGGGGCGCAGTGAGGCCATGCGGTAGGCGGGCGGGACGACCGTCCGCGTGTCGTCCAAGGAGACGGCGGCGGACAGGTGCAGTCGCTTCTCGGCGCTGCGCAAGCCGGTATCGGATTTCGTCTGAGCGTCGCCCTTGTCGGGGTTGATGACGTCACAGACCTGGCCGAACTGGTCCACGACGTGCAGTTCCGAGAAGTAGAACTGGCCGCTGCGGGTCTGGAGGAGCCGCGACGGAGGCCAGGTGCCGCTGTCGGGCGCTGGGCCGGGCGTCGGCGCGGTGTGGTGCTGTCCCGCGATGAGTGCGGGCAGCGACCGTGGGTCGGCGGGGTGGGCGGAGGCGTTCGGGTCGTACGGATGCATCTGGGTGGCTGGATCGCGCAGGCCCATGCGCTGGGTCAGCCCGCTCAGGGCCTGGCTGAGCAGGTCCCAGCCGGTGACCTTCGCCTCCAGGTCGAGGAGTTCGGGAGTGAGGACGCCGGGATTGTTCTCCTGGTAGCGCCGGACCTGTGCGGCGAGGTTGAACACGGCGTGGGGGGTGAGCAGGACCCGTGCCTTCTCCTCCCGGTAGTCCTCGGGAGCAGGGACCGGAGCTCCGTTCCAGGTGTAGGTGTACCCGTCGAAGGTCCAGTGGGTGCCCGTGGAGTCCTGGTAGGGAAGGGAGTAGTGGAACGCCCGGTAGGTGAGGAAGAGGGGTTTCCACGGCTGGGTCCAGGTATCGGTGCCGTACTGCGGTGCGACGCCTGTGACCTTGGTTGGGTCGGCGAGGGCGGCGGCGAGCACACCGGCGTTCTGGGCACGGTCGAGGACCCAGAACTCCGTCAGCAGCCGATGCACCGTCTCGGCGTACGGGTGCTGCTCCAGCGTGTCGGGAAGGGAGGCCTCGGGCCCGGGAACGGCGCCCACGACGGCGGTGACGAGGGACATGGTGAGCCGGCAGTTCACCGTGGTACGCAGGTTGGGCAGGGGCGCGGGCGAGATGCCGCGGAGCATGACGACCGGATCGACCGCCCGGTGGAAGCCGGGCAGCGGCACGCGTTTGAGGACACGGGTCCGGATGTCCCCGCCGTGCCCGGCCAGATAGGCGCCCGCGGCAACGGCGACCGCGTCGGGGGTGTCGCCCCAGGGCACGTGGTCGCGGTCCCGGGTGGCGGTGCGCCGACGGGTGATGTCCGCATCGGCGGCGTGGACGCGGGCGGCGATGCTCTGCGGCGCGGTGGGGTCCAGCGCGGCGCTGAAGGGGTCGTCGTACTGGTCCGGCAGTTCGGTGTTGAAGGTGAGCAGCCAGATGTCGTAGAGCTGTTGGCGGAGTGTGGTGAGGGTACGGCAGCACTGGTCGTGCGCGGCCTGGGCCTGATTGAGGGTGTCGAGGAGTGATTCCTCCTGGGCCGTGAGCGTGCTCGGCACCGGCAGGGTGTTGTCGCTGCGGTCGCGGTCGTGGATCTCCCAGGTCCAGCCGCCGGGTGTGGTGGCGAACCAGGAGTGGTGGATGGCGTCGTCCACGACTGCGGGGGCGTCGTTGTCCAGGCTGTCCAGGAGGCCGTACTGCAGGGCTTCGAGTGCGGCGATCTCCGGCTGGGGTGTCTGGGTGGCGGCGAGCAGCGCGGTGAGGGCGTCGGCGGAGCTGTGGCCCACGGCAACGTCGACATCGACGCCGGCCGGCCGGGGCGAGGGCGGCACGCGGTCGGTGTCCGTCCAGCGGTCACCCTTCCGGTCCCAGGTGAGACCGAGGACCTGCCCGGTGTACAGCGCCGCCGTCGGGGGCGAGGTGGGTTGGTCGCCGACGACCGTCCAGTAGAGCTCGGACAGGTTCGTCGCGTGGGTGAGCGGGTCGTCGCGGGAATCGGCGTGCCATCCGGTGACCAGGTAGCACAGGTCTGCGGTGTCCTCCACGTCGTCCAGGGGATCGCGCATGGACAGCACGTCCTGGTTGTGCGGCTGGAAGGCGGTGAAGGCGAGTTGGCCGGAGCCTGCGGCGGTGACGAACGACGGCGCGGGGCTGGGGCCGCCGTCCCACTCCTTCAGCGGGACGGTGCGGCCGATGAAGCGCGTCAACGCAGGAGACGAACCGTCGGTGGTCGTCCCGACGCCCGGTGCCCAGTCGGGGTTCAGGAACGGGGTGGTGCCGCTGTGCGAGTCGTCTCCGCACCAGTCGCTCTCCACGATCCAGCCGCGTGCCTTGCGCCCATCGACCGGACCCCAACCCCGCACGACCAGCCAGCGGTTGGGGATGCGCGGGAATTCCGCGTGCGCGGACGGCTGATCGAGACGGCAGTTGCGCAACGCGCCCGGCAGCTGCCACTGGAGGTACACGCCCTGGTCGAGTGGGACGGTGTTCAGCGAATCGTCGGGTGACTGTCCCTGGAGCAGTAGCCGGTAGTCCGATTGCCACCGGTCGAAGGGGCGGCTCGTCAGCATGGGTGGGTTGACCAGGAGCGCGTCGATCTCGATCGGGACGACGAGGGGGACGGGCGAGGGGGTGTTCACCGAGTGGCGTCCCTTCACGACGAGGAGTGCTTGAAGGTCATCCGGAGGGGGGAGGCGATCATCTGAACGGCGAATCCGGCTGGGCCGAGCTCGCCGTCGTGCGCGTGCGCACCGAGCAGTTTTCGCAGGTCCGCGCTGAAACCCGCCACCTTCAACACGCGGGGCAGGCCCGCGCCGGATTGGCGGTACGCGTCGCTCATGGGCTGGTAAAAGTCCAGCGGCGCGCCGACATCGGTGACGAGGTCGCGCAGCCGCACGTGGTCGCCGTGTGTGCCGTCGTCCGGCTGGTATCCGAGGTGCATGGCCTGGGGCGGCTCCGCGACGTCGATCTCATCGAGGAGCCCGTCAACGACGACCAGCACCACATCGGGCGCGAGGACATCGGCGCGCACCGGCGTGAGGACTCCCGCGCTGCCGTCCGGTCCCGTACCGCGGACCCGCAGACGCAGCGCGGGCCAGGTGGGCACCAGGGCGGAACGGACGAGGAATCCGGTCATGGCCCGGGGGAATTTGTCGATCGCCGCTTTGGCGAGCCGGTCGTTGGCGGCGAGGTCCAGTGAGGTGCCGGCGCCGACGCTGAGGGCGCCGTACACGAGGGCGCGTTGCCACGCGGGATCGACGTGGAACAGCCGCAGAGTCTCGTTGGGCAGGGCCCGGCTGTCAGGCACAAGATGGTCGAAGGGAACGGGGTAAAGCAGGGCGAGCCGGTCGAGCCAGTCCAGGACTGCAGTGGCCGGGGTCCTGGCGACCATCCCCAGAGCACGGCAGAACTCGGCGTCGTCGAGGAAGGCCTTCAGCCGATCCCGCTGGCCCTGCACAGGACTGGTCGGCGCGTCCGCGCCGCTGCCGCGGTCGTGCGGAGGCCGTGCCTGCTGAACGAGGTCGGCCAGACCGCGGCGGACCGCCGTGTCGAAGACGTCTCGGGCGGCGCGCGGGGCGAGCAGTGCGGCGGGGGCCTGCCCGTCCAGCACCGCGCCGGTGCCGCTGAGGCTGCCGTGGCGGCGGCCGGGACGGGCGGTCAGCGCCCGGCCGAGGGCCTGCCGGACGGCGCCGCGCCAGTTCATGAGCGAAGTGGTGAAGGCTCTGTCGGCCATGGCGAGGGAGCGGCCGATCGTCCAGGCGGCGGCGTAGCCGAGGTCGTACACGCCGCCGAACTGGTCGTAGACCATCCAGGCGTCGGCGCTGTAGGGCGCCGTGGGCGTGGGGGCGATGGCGGCGGGGGTCGCGGTGAGCGGTCCCCGGTACCAGGCGTAGGTGTGCTCGCCGGTCGGCAGGATGTGGGACACCGGGACGAAGCCACGAGTGAGGCGGTCTTTGAGGTCGCCGTCCGCGCTCTTGGGGTCCAGGCGCAGCGTGAGGGCGTCGGGGTGTGGGGAGCCGGCGGCGGCGAGCTGCTCCATGACGGCGCCGAAGTGCGCGCCGATGTCGGCGAGCGAGCGGAACGTCCAGGAATGCAGGGCTACGAGGCGTAGCGGGGGAGTTTTCGCACCGGCGTCGTCGTCGGAGGTGGGCAGCCGGTCCGCGTGCCCTTCGAGGGAGATGAGGTGGGCGGCGTACTGTCCGCCGGCGGGATCGGGGAAGCGGTTGGTGAGGACGACGCTGTGCAGGCCGGGCTGCTGTGGGTCGTCCGTGTCCACGGGTTCGGCGTGGCGGGGTGCGGTGCGGACGGCGCCGTGGACGGATCGGGAGCGGGCCAGGGCGGAGAGGGCCGGAAGGGACTCGGGCTCGTCGCCGCCCAGGCGCAGGTGGGCCAGCAGGTGCAGTTCGTCGAGGCGGGGTGCGACCCGGGCGAACAACGCTGTGGGGACGTCGACGGTGGCGCAGTTGCCGCCCAGGACGTCCGCCTCGACACTCGCGGGGTCGATCGCGGGGGCGACGGCTTCGCTCGGGGGCGTGGCGAGGAGGTCCTTGACCTTGCGGGTGTCGGTGCGTCCGGTGGCCTCCGGGTCACCGGGCAGTTCTCCCGCGGCGAACAGCAGCAGGGCGAGGAACGGCGTCTCCCGGGGGGCTTTGACGCCGACCGGGGTCTGCCAGGGCAGTTCGGGGTGGTCGAGGGTGATGTGCGGCAGGACGTCGTCGAAGGTGCCGACGCAGCCGTGCGCGGGGTGGACGGAGTGCACGGCGTCGGGCGGGAGGCGGAACCGCGGGGTGCGGACGTCCAGGATACGGACGACGGGATCCGCGAAGTAGGCCTTCGCGGCGGGGTCGTCGATTCCGGGGAGGTCGTGGGTGACGGTGACCCGGTACAGGCCAGCCTCGACCTGGGGGACCGTGTTGTCCCGGAAGGCGTAGTCGGTGCTGGGGAGCGAGGTCATCGCGTGGTCACGTGCCTTCCGGGAGGAGCAGTGGCGCGGCTGTCAGATCGTGCCCCGCGAACGCCGGGTAGCGGACGAGGGGATCGTCGCTGCCCTGGCCGGCGCCGGGTGCGTATCCGAGCGCGCCGAGTCGGGTGTAGAGCGCGGACCGCCGTCCGGCGTGGGTGCTGTCGGCGATCTGGTCGGCGATCGTCCCCGGTGTGCCGGCCGCCTGGTGGGGCGCGGGACCGTCGGGGACGTCGGTGCCGTCGTAGGGCATCGGGCCGGTCATGGGGTCGGTGGCGAAGCGCCTGGCGGGTGCCACGAAGGGGTCGGGGGCCGGAATCGGGTCAGGGAGCGGGATGCGCAGGCCGTCGTAGTGGTGGACCAGCCCCGGGCCGTCGAGCGTCAGCTCGTCGCGGCCCCACAGTGAGACGGGCCCGGTGCCCGGCACCGCGGTGGCGGGCCACGCGGAGGTGTCGACCGTCTTGCCGTCTGCGTCGGTGACCGTGACGGTGTGCACCGAGTCGGTCTCCGTCCGGAGCGGGCGGACGAAGAGCGCGCCGCCGTCCGTTCCGCTCCCGTCCGTGATCTGCCGGGTTCCCAGGTACAGCCGGGTCGCCGGCACGGCGGCGGAGGTGCCGAAGACGAAACCGCGGTTGGTGGCGACCCAGACCGGCGGGGCCGCCGGATCCTCGGGGGTGCCGACGGCCTCCTCGTCCTCGTCGGGGCTGGTCGTCATCTCCTTCATCTCGGTCCAGGTCCGCCTGGAGGAATCCTGGGGCGGCAGCTGGCTCTGGAACGCGCTCCAGGACACCGCCTTGTGGTCGGGACTGGGGTCGCCGAAGTCGAAGGCCCAGGACAGGAACCACAGGTGGACGTCGGCGTGGCCGCCGGCCGGCGGCGACCACCAGTCGAGGTCGACGCCGATCTCCACACTGACGGTGACGTGCACGAAGGCGACGGACACGGTGGCCTGTACACCGACGGAGACCCCGACCGCGATCTCGGCGTAGAGGGGATTCCATTCGAAGAGGCCGTCGAGGTGCGCGGTCAGCCACGCCTTGAAGGCACCGGTTTCGTACACCAGGGCGAGGGATCCGCCGAACATCAGCCCGTTGGGCGTGACGGTCGCGTACACCTCGCCCCGGGCGTGCGTCTTGTCGTCGATCGTCCAGTTCAGTCCCAGGCGGGGCACGGCCGGGTACCAGTCGGGCTTGTCGTAGGCCGGGTGGTAGCCGCCGAAGCTGAGGACGAAGTCCCCATGGTGCGGGCTGGGGTCGATCCAGGAGCATACGGCGAGGCCGCCGGTGAGCTTGGCGTATTTGGAGACGACCCAGGATTTGTTGCCGAGCTCGGCAGAGAGCTGCAGCAGCCCTTGCGAGTGCACGTACGACGCAGAGGCTGCGAGCTCGATGTGCGCCATCGTGGGGGTGGTGCCCTTCGAATCGCCCGTGGCCGCGGCGGCCTTCTGCGGCGGTTCCCTGGGCAGGTCGCACACGCCGAGGGCGTCCAGCGAGACGACCAGGTCGTTGCCGAACTCGACGAGCAGGATGGCGCGCAGGTCGACGAACTCGACGATGCTCGCCCGTAGTCCGCCCGCGATCCAGTACTCGCCGCTGTCGGGCTTCACCCAGGGGTGCGACCCGCCGGTGAGGACGTTCAGGACGTCCATCGGACGCGGATCGTTCCCGCCGAACAGCGCCGGGTCGTCCACGCCACGCAGCAGCGGGAACTTGTCGATCTCCGCGACACCGGGCAGCCGGACCTGGCTGTTGTAGCCGCCGCCCAGGCAGATGCCCTTGACCCGGAACCACGGTGGGCCCAGGCCCTGGGCGTTCTTCTCGCCGACGGAGAGGCTGCCGAACAGGAAGAAGGAGGCGAACGGATCGCCCGTGGGACGGGCGTACGCTCCGACGACGGTGGCCACCAAGGAGGGCAGGGTCAGGAGTCCGGCCCCCTCGACGAGCGGATCGTAGTGGTCGTCGGACCGATAGCGCAGCGCCGCCAGCAGCTCGGCCGGGCCGGTCCTCACCTCCACTCCCAGGCCGCTGATCGTCGGCTTCTGCCGGCCGTGTTCGGAGCCCTTGAGACAGTAGGCCAGCCCGAGCCCGTAGACCTGGAAAACGATCGGCCCCAGGGCGAAGGTGAGGTCCATGGTGATCGCCATGGTGCCGCCCTCGTATCCCAGGCTCACGGTGTCCAGACGCAAGGGCCCCTCCGAGGCGGGTCGTGGGTGTTGCTCGGCCTTGGCATCAGGAGGGGTGTCGTCCGACTCGGTGTCCTTGGACAGAGCGCCGAGCCGGACCTTCACGCCGTCCCGCGGGATGCCGCCGATCTTGTAACCCAGTGTCGCGATCGCGCCGGCCTCCAGCGGCGGGTCGGGGAGCGTCGGCACCGGGCGGGCGGTGGTACCGACGGTCTCGCGCAGGATCTGCTGAAACTCGGTGAGCTTCTCCGATTCGAGCTTTCTGCGGACGAAGGTCAGCCCGGCGCTGGAGACCACGAGGCTGGACGTCGACGGGATGATGTGGGCGAGGGGTGAGAGCGAGGGGACGTCCCAGCCCAGGTCGGCGGTCACCACGGTGATCCCCCAGAGGAGGGGGTCGAGCCATTGCAGGACCGCCACCCAGGCGACCTGGTGGCCCTCGGAGAGCCGGAGGCTGCCCGTGATCACCGTCGCCTTCCTGCTCGGGTCGTTGCCGATCCACAGGTCGGTGAGCTCGATGTCGAGCTGTTCGTCCATACCGAACCCGAACGCCTTGGCGGCCTTGCCGAGGGTGAGACCGCCGGGTGTGGTGACGGTGCCGGAGCCGTCGAGGGCGAACGCGTAGGGGGTGTCCCCGGAGGTGCAGGTGAGGACGCCGCTGCCAGTCGACTCCTGGCCCCGCAGGACGAGCGCGGGCGAGGTCAGGGTGCCGGATTTCTGCAGAGTGCTGTAGTCGTGGACCTTTCCGTCACTGGTGGTGACAGTCCAGCCGGAGGCGAGCGGGAACGTGAGGGTGTAACCGCCGACGTCGTCGGAGGCGGCGGTGAACGCGGCCTTCACGGCCGTCGTGCCGCCCTTGCCCGGCAGCGTGACACTGCCGGCCGCCGTCAGCCCGTCCGGGTCCGTGGCCGCAGCGGTGATGGTGAGCGTGCCGCCGGTGAGATAAGTGCCGAAGACCGTGTCGGACGCGCCCACGCCGAGTTCCGTGCCGGTCAGGGTGAAGGTCCTGCCTTGGGCGTCGGCCAGCCGGGTGCGCAGGTCCTTCAGCGTCATCGAGGCCATGGGCGGCTCCTGTCAGGTCTCTACGCGGAGGGTGAGAGTGACGCGGGCTCGATCACCGGAAGCCAGACGTCGTTCGTGCCGCTGTCACCGCACGGCCAGAGCACGACCGGCTTGGCGGAGTCGGGGGCGCCGAGGCAGTACGGGGTCTCGTCGCTCCTGATCCGGAAACCGCCCGCCTGGGGCACGAACCGCCAGTGGGTGACGTCCGACCCGGCGCAGTCGGTGTTCACGATCTGGGTGCCCTGGCTGCCGTTCGGGGCGGAGACACAGCGGATGCCACCGTCGCCGATGATGTACGGGCCTGTGCCTGCCCGGCGGTCGATGAGCCAGCGTTGGCCGGTGAGCTGAGGATCGAAGTCGCGAATGACCAGGGGGCCGCCGGGGTCGGTGAGGAGTTTGGTGAGGTCCGAGGCGAGTCGGACGGTGACCCAGTCCGCGGTGTCGGGCGCATCGGCGGATGCCGGTGCCTGGCAGCCGACCGCCGCGAGGGGTAGGGCAGCAGCCAGGAAGATCGCGAGTTGCCGATGGACTCCAGCTGTCACCGGACCGAGCTTAGGAGGCGGTCAGCACCGTCCCCTGCCCGGCGCGCGGAGCTTCACCTCGCCGGGGCAACGACGATCGAGCGCAGCCGGAGGAGCCTCACCGGGGCTCGAAGACCGGCAACCAGACTTGGTCCGTGTAATTGCTGCAGCTCCACACCATGACTTCTCCGGCGTCCTCGGTGAAACCGTGGAAGCAGGCCAAGGTGTTCGCCGCATCGGCGACCTGGAAGCCGGCGTCCTTGTGCACGAGTCTCCACGTTCGGTGAGGTGACTGGGCGGAATCACAGGCGGCGGGCACGATCCAGCTGTAGTTCTCCAGGGACGCCGAGGACAGGCACGAGCTGCCGCTCGGGTCCCTGATCGTGTAGCCGCCGGTCCCGTCCGGGTGTAGGAGCCACCGCTGGTCCGTGTGGTCCTTCACCTCCTCCTTGAGGTGGGTTTGTTGGTCCTGCCCCATCGAGGTGAGAAGTATCGTCATGTGCGACACCTGGTGCAGCGTCACCAGGGAGTTCGGCGCCGCCTGGGCCTGGGCCGACGGCCCCGGGCGACCGGACGCCGCCACCCAGGCGAAGACCCCGACGGCGACCCCCCGACACCACTTGCTCGACAGCACACGCACCTCCGCTCCTCGGTCCTTTGGATCCGGCTGTGGCCACGGGCCTCACGTCGTGGGGATCGACCACCTTCCGGTCGAGCATGAGACCCCCGGTCCCGGGGGCGTCTCCCCCAGTGACCACAGAAAAGCCCTCTCAGGCACCGTCGCGACTACACCGGTCCCGCTCCGACCAACTCCGCGATGACCGCCCTCAGTTCGTCCACCAGCTTCTGGGCGCTCTCCACGGTCAGGATCGCCGCGTAGAAGGCAAGCGCCATCGACAACCTGCCGTCGTCGAACCAACTGTGCAGGACCAAGTCGGCCTTGATGTGACCGAAGTCCTCCGGCAGCTTGGCCAGCCTGGTCTCGCCCCAACTCGTCGGGTGCGGCGGGTAATTGTGATGGTTGTAGGTGACCTGGAATCGCGAGCCGAACGCGGGGTTGTCATTACCCGGGATGCACCGGGCGGCAACCGGAGGCGGAAGCAAGGAGTGTGTTTGCGCCGTGACGACGCTCTCCGCGACCCTTCGCAGTAGCGCGGATGCCCCCGTGTCGTTGCGTACCAACGCGCGGATGACCAGCATTCCCCCGAACGGTCCGATGATGTCCGAGAGCGCGCCGTCCCGGCGGTTCGAGACGGGTGACCTGATGTACAGGTCCTCCTGGCCGGTGAACCGGTGCAGTACGAGAAAGAGCGAGGTCAGAAGGACGACGTACGGCGTGACCCCAGCGCTTGCACAGAGTCCCCTGATTGCTCTCGTCTCCCCCTTGCTGAAGTCG
Organism: Kitasatospora sp. NPDC127116; assembly: GCF_042677365.1. Classification (NCBI taxonomy): domain Bacteria; kingdom Bacillati; phylum Actinomycetota; class Actinomycetes; order Kitasatosporales; family Streptomycetaceae; genus Kitasatospora; species Kitasatospora sp. NPDC127116. The sequence continues at coordinate 124,158 of NZ_JBHXTL010000005.1, read as the reverse complement.
TACTGGAACGCGTCGCCCCGGTGGCTGAACACAGCAGGTCGAGTCGGGCTGGCGAGGGGGATGTCGATGTGCTCCGGAAGGCCCGAGAGGGTCTGCCGCCAGAAGAGTTCCTCGGCATCGAACGCCCCTGCCGCGACAGCTCTGCGCTCCGCCAGAGCGATGTCGCTGAAGCGGCGCGCTCGCCCGTCGTGGGCCGGCATCCCCGACTGCAGCCGAGCGTAGGCTTCACCGATGTCCCGGGTCAGCACGCTCATCGACCACGCGTCCGCGATGGAATGGTGCAGGTTGAACGCACAGACGAGGGAATCGTCCGATCGCCGGAACACCGAACACCGCAACAAGGGCGCCGCAGAGGTACGGAAGAGTGTTCGGCGCAGCGCCTCCATCGTGCCGGTGGAGCGGGACTCACACTGAATTTCCAGGGCCTCCACGCTCCCTGAACTCTCCGTGTGCGCAGCGGCGACTCTCCCGAACAACTTGCCGTCGGTATCGGTGACGAAGCTGGCCCGCAACGCCTCCTGCCGGTCGATGGTCGCGGCGAGTGCATGTGAGAAGAGGCCGATGTCGAACCCGTTGCCGACTCGAAATCCGAAACAGAAGTTCTTGAGGAAGGTGAATTCACCGGCTGGCTTCCGCAGGTCGTGTTCCTGCGAGAGGCTGGGGACGAATTCGTAGCTCTGCGCGGCCATTAGCGCATGCCGCGACGGGGTCTCGACCACTGACGGGGTTTCGACCGCCACGGTTCCTCCCAGGACGGCGGCGACCCCGCGGACCGTCCTGCCCGCGTAGATGGCCTCCATCGATGTCTCGCGCGAGAGCCGCTCCTTGATGGCCATCATCATCCTCATCGCCGTGAGCGAGTCCCCGCCCAGCGCGAAGAAGTCATCCTCCACCCCGGCGCCCTGGTGTCCGAGCGTCTCGCGCCAGATGTCCAGTAGCACACGTTCTGTCGGCGTCGCTGCCTCCGCCTGCGACGACGGCGCGCGCAACCCATCGTCCAGAGCCGAGCGCAGTGCCGATCTGTCGACCTTGCCGCTGGAGTTCAGGGGCAGGCTGTCGGTGAATCTCCACACTGCCGGAACCATGAACGGCGGGAGGTGCCGGGAGAGGTACTCGCGGAGGGACTCGCCGGAGACACCTGTCACACCTCGTGCGAGAACGACGAATGCCACCAACCCCTTGCTGCCGATGCGGTTCTGCCAGGACAGTACGACAGCGTTGTCAACGGAACGGTGACCGAGCAGCGTGGCTTCGATCTCCTCGGGTTCGATTCGGTGACCGTTGATCTTCACCTGATGGTCCGTGCGCCCGACGTACAGCAGCGTCCCGTCGTCGGTTCGCCTTACCAGATCTCCGGTCCGGTACAGCCGCCCGGGCGTTTCGCCGAACGGGTTCTCGACGAACCTGCCGGCCGTCGTGGCGGTTTGGACCACGTATCCCCGTCCGACCCCGACCCCGCCGATCCAGAGCTCGCCCGTGCCGGCGCCGTCCACACGATCCATGCGTTCGTCGAGAAGATGGATCTCGGCGCCGGGGATCGGCTCTCCGAGCGGAACGACGTCGTCGCCCTTGGTGAAGCCGACGTGATAGAGCACCACGTCGGAGCATTCCGCCGGCCCGTAGGAGTTCACCAACCGCACGCCGCGGTCGACGATCGCTTCCGCGAGACGGGGAGGAAGCGACTCTCCGCCGAGCACAACCACCCGCATGGAGTCGCACAACAACACGTCTTCCAACACGCGGAATGCCGAGGGCGCGCAGTTGGTCCTCGTCGGGCGACGGCGATCCACGGCGGCCCGGACCCCGTCGACGTCGCCCGGGCGCCGCCCAGCGAAGATCACCTCGCCGCCGGACGTCAGCGGCTCGAAGATGTTCTTCTGGGTCAGGTCATAAGCGATCGAGCTGACCACCAGGGTCCTGCTGTCACGGCCACCGCCTGTCGCCTCTCCTGAGTACCACGCGCAGAGATTCGCGAATCCATGATGGTGATTGAGCGCTCCCTTGGGCTTTCCTGTCGATCCGGAGGTGAAGATGCAGTAGACGAGGTTGTCCGCGGTGGTTTCGCGCGGGAGGTCGGTATTCGAGTGTGCGGCGACCTGCCCCCAGTCGGAGTCCAGACACAGCACCTGTTCTGCGACACCATGACGCAGGTCCAGGTGCGCCTGGGTCAGCAGCATTGAACTGCTGGCCTGCTGCGCGAGGATCTTCAAGCGGATTTTCGGATACGAGGGATCGAGCGGCACGTACGCCGCTCCAGCTTTGAGGACACCGAGCAGTGCGATCACCAGTTCGAGGCCGAAATCGGTGCAGACGGCGACGAGGTCGCCGCATTTGACTCCCGAAGCGATCAGGTATCGTGCCAGCTGATTCGCCCTGGAATTCAGCTCCTCGTAGGTCAGCTGCTCGTCACCGGCGGACACGGCGACCGACGTCGGGGCCTCGACGACGCGATCCTCAAACTGGTGATGCACACTGACGTACAAGGGGTGCCTCCCCGGCTCACGGTATGGCGGCCAGCCTCCGCACAAGGCTTGATGTGCGCCTATGGGTACCAGCTCGGCGATGAAGCGGCCAGCCGACACCCCACCTGGGCCTCCCCTGCCGTGCGGGAGGTGCCGATCAACTGGTCAGAGCCGGTGTGAGTGGTTCGACGGCCACTGGTTTGGCCGTCGCCCGGTCGGCGTAGTACTTCGCCTCGTACTCCTCGATCTCGTCGATGCGGCCCTGGCGCTCGCGGATCGTCGCGAGCAGAGGCCGAAGGGCGTATCGGGGTCGAGGCCTCTCGCCCGCCCCGCAGCTGGCTATGGACGAAGAGCAGAACACCACCATGCTGGTCCGACGAGGAGGGGCGCTGGAAAGGCTTCGGCACCCATTGAATGGATCTGGGCGTAATTGGTGCGAATGCTGCTGATGGCGGCAGGATTTGGCAATAATAAAAGCCTTGGGTGCAGTTGAGTCTTCCGAGGTTCGGACGCTGGGACGGGAGTATTCTGGCAGGGACATGAAGACCGCGTGGTCTGCCTTCGGCCGCCCCAGCGCCCAGCCAGCCCTCCGGCGGCCTTGGGCGGGTCGGCGGCCAGGACGGGCGTGGTCCGGCGAGTGGACAGACCACGGCACGGCAATACGGGGCGTCCGCCCTGCTTATCCGGTGGGACCGGTCGGCGGCAGTGGGACGACCAGGGAGTCGAGGGCCTGTTGGGCCCGGCCGAGGTTGTCCTTGCCGGCGCGGCGGAGGCCGGCCTTGGCGTACTTCTCGACCATGGTGGTGGACTTCCAGTCCTCGGTGATGACCAGGATCTCCGCCGTGCTGTAGCCCTGGGCGGCGAGGTCGGCGGGGACGCCGGCGCGCAGGCCGTGGCTGGTGGCGTTCTTGGCGTCGAAGCCGGGAGTGCGGGTGACCATGCGCTTGAAGGCGCGGTTCACCGAGTGGCCGGTCATGCCGGTTCCGGAAGCGGGGACGGGCATCAGGTTGCCCCAGCGGGTGATGCCGCGTAGTAGCGGCAACTGCGGTTCTGCTTGGCCGAGTTCGGCGAGCAGTGAGATGTAGGTGCGGACCACGGTGATCGCTACCGGGTCGCGGACGACGTACTCGCGGCCGGTGGACCAGTGGTCGCTCTTCGATGTGCGCTTGCCGACGACCATCTGCTCGGTGCCGTCCTCCAGGTGCTCGAAGGCGACGGAGTCGATGCGGTAGGCCGCCTGTTCGGAGCGCCGGGCACGGGTGCGGTAGCCGAGGTGCAGGATCGTGAGGTCTCGCCAGCGGGCGAGCGGGATGTCGGCGGTCGTGCCCTGCTGGAGGTGGGCGATGCGGGCGGCGTCGACGGGCGGGCTCGACTTCGGGGTGCGGCGGGCGCGGGCGTGTTCGGCGGCCTGCTTGCGGATCAGTTCGGCGGTCGCCTTCTTCGGCGGCCAGTTCTCGTACCCCGCACGGGCGTTGGCGTCGCGGATGGCTGCCATCGCCAGGCGCAGGGAGCTGACGGGCGCGCCCGTGCCGTCGCGGCCGCCGCGGCGGCGGAGGTGGGAGACGTAGGAGACCATGTTCGCCTCGCTGGTGCGCGGCCCGGGGTGGCGGCCGTTGTCGGCGCACCAGCGGGCGAAGTAGCGCCACTGCTCGGCGTAGGTCTGGCTGGTGCGTGCCGGCCGGGCGGAGGCGAGGTCGTCGGCCGCGTCCTCGGTCAGCGTCTCATTGGGGTCGACCCCGGCGTGCGCGAACGGCGCGAGGGCCTGGCCGTCGTCCACCAGCTCGCCGACCACGATCTCGGTGGAACGCTCCACCAGGGCGGGCAGGCCGTCCGACGCCTCGGCATCCACGGGCGCTCTCCTTCCGGTACGGCGGGCTGATGATCCGTCCGGGACAGCCTATCTGTACCGGGCGCTGTGTTGCGTCCTCTAAATCCAGTTAGAGGACGCAACACAGGAGCTGGTACATACGGCATCTCAAGGCGCCTTCCGCGTCTCTGGCGTGTCTGTCGTGGTTATTTGTGTTCGGCCAGCGGAGCTGTAAAGGTGTCCGCCATGAAGATCACGATCACCGTGGAGAATCCGACCCCCGAGGCACTCAAGAATCTGCTCGCTCTCGCCGCCATGCCGACTGCCGTCGTGACCGCGGTGCCCGACGACCGCTGGACGCCAGAACGGGCCCGCTCGTACTACGACCGTCTCCCGCCCCGTGCTCAGCAGATCCTGCTCCAGATCGTCGAGGGCGAAGGTGAGTGCGCCGCAGAGGAGTTGAAGGCAAACGGCCGAAGTCTTCGGGGATCCACCGGCGCGTTCCGCCGGGTGCTCACGGAGGGCAAGCGGACCGGTCTCTGGCCCGACGCGCTTCCGGTGCCCCTGGTCTCCCACATCGTCGGCGGGCAGCTCAAGAAGCTCGAGATGCCAGGACCCGGCACGGAGCAGTACGCACTCCCGGTCTTCGAGGAAGGACTGCGCGATCTGCGGACGGGTGGCTGACAGGGCCGATCCACTCAAGTCTGCGAAATCACTCGGCGCGATGATCAGCCACTGAGTCGATCCCGGCGCCGCTCGCAACCACCGGGCGGACCCGTCCTCGGCAGGCCGGGACAGGTCCGCCTCAAGAGACCGAGACGACCGTCACGGGGTCGGTAAGCAATCGAAGCAGTCGGTGTACCAGCCCTGGTAGATCAGCTCCCGCAAGGCGCCCCCGGTCTGCGTGCCGACCATGCCGTCGATGTCCAGCCGGCCGCGCGCCCGCCCGAACGGTCTCCACCGTGCCGGGCGGGCGCGCGGTCAGCAGGAGAACCGTCTCGTCCACCTCTTCAGGGGTCGTCATGGCCGGTCAGGGTTGAGGTCCCGCACAGCCGTGATCCAACGATTTCCCGCCGGCACCGGCCCGCCCACCGGCACTGGCGGAGGCGGGACGATCCGTTCGCGGCGGCCGAGGCCGGGCTCCTCGCCGCCCGGGTAGTGTTCGGCTCCAAAAGATCAAGCGATTCCGTCGGGCTGCACCGCGGCCTGCGGGCAAGGGGAGGCCAACGTGATCGTGGGTACCGGCCGGAGACTCGTCCTGATCCGTCATGCGCAGGCCGAACGGGAGACGGCGGTCGACAGGGAACGGCGTCTCGACGAGCGGGGACGGGAGGAGGCGTCCCGGGCCGGGCGATGGCTCGCGGGTTCCGGCATCACGCCCGATCTCGCGCGGGTGTCCGGCGCCCGCCGGACCAGGGAGACCTGGGAACACGTGGGCGCCGCGTTGCCGCGGCTCCCAGAGACGGTCCACGAGCCAGGACTCTACGACCTCAGTGTGAGTATCCATCGACGGGAAGCGGGGATCGGCGAGCTGGTCGCGATGGTGCGTGAGAATTCGGACCACGTGGGCGACCTGGTCGTCGTCGGACACAATCCGAGCCTGCCCGAGCTGGTCCGGCTCCTCGCCGGAGCAGCCGACGGCGACCTCTCACGGTGGGTGGAAGAGTCCGGGTTCCCGACCGCCTCCGTGGCCGTCCTCGAATTCGACGGTTCCTGGCAGGGGATCGGGCCCGGCGCAGCGAGGATCACCGCGTTCTGGACGCCGTCGCAGGGTTGAGACGGTGCACCCCGGGGCGTCGGCGCATCCGACCCCACGCACCACCACCATGGCCAGCCCCACCGGCTACTGAAGGTCTACCGGGGTGAGCCGCTCGGCGGAGGACACACACGGACGCGGCGCTCGACACCCTGCTCGGTGCCCTCGGGACCGGTCGCGAAGCGCTGGCGTTCACCGGCAGCGTGGAAGGTGGCCTCGAGAGGTGCAACGGCTGGCCCGGGCAGGGTGCCGGCCCCGGGCCCTCGCCAGCGGTGCTCGCGGCCATCGCGGTGACGGACGACGAACGCGCCGCCGAGTCGACGACGGGCAAGCCACCCTCGTCGGGCTACTGAAGCGGATCTCCGACGTCCCCGCGCCGGTCGAGCCGACACCTCGGCAGATCGGCATCCCAGCGCAGGCTGCCCTGCCCAGTCGTTGGAATCGTCCAGAAGTCGGCTGGGTGGTAGCGATCAGCGGTTCAGCCGGTGTCGAATGTAGTCCGGCGGGGTCGCGCCGATCTCGATGCGGTTCTCGTCGAGGCCATTGACGATCCGCAGACGGCCCTCGGTGAAGGCGAACCCCACCGCCACCGTTGCGGCCGCCAGGTCACGGTCTGCCGGCCGCCACTCAAGCAGCGCGACCTCGCGCAGTTCCTGGCCGATGAACTGCCCCAGCCGTTCATCGCTGTGGGACCACTGGGGCGTGAGCTCGGACCGCTCCCACCCGGTGATGGCCGCTGCGGTGTCGATGGTGTTCCAGCCGATCGAGAGTTCGTCGAGCTTCGCGTGGCAGACCTCCACCCGGAGGCCGTCGAAGTCCACCACCACCGGGCAGTCGGCGAACCAGTCGTCGTCCCCGGCGAAGCGCACCAGCGCGAACCCCGTCAGCCGCCTGCCGACGAGCGTTGCCAGACGTGATTCGTGCGCCTGCCGAACCGCCTCGACTCCTACCAGGAAGGACGGTTTGAAGCCAGAGATTCCCATGTCCACAGCAGCTGAGTCTTCCTGCCCGCGACGCAATCGGCCAGCACGTATTCGAAGCGGCAGGATCCTCGGCGGCACTTGACAGCGTCGATTCCACGGAACGATACGGATGACGTGTCCTTCGACGACGCCGGAGTTCGAAAGCAGGGAGCGTCCTGCGACGATGACGGCGGCGAGGGCGCGGAGGCCGGGCTGGTCATCCTGGCGGACCGCGCCAAGCCGTTCCGGGAGCCCTCCGCTCTGGTGTCCCGTCGACATGACGGCGAAGGAACGGATGCGCGGTGTGAGAATGTCGAGCCCGGAGTGATGGACCAGGAGGACAATGCTCGCGGGGAGCGCTCTCGGAAAGCTGCGTGAACAGCCACTGCGTACTCACCGGCTCCTAGCTCACGGGTGCTGCTCCTCCTCAGGGTAACGACAGGTCCGCTGCCAGGAGTTCGGCCTCGTGCTCGCGAGCACGGTTTCCTCGGCGCCAGGCTGAAAGAGCGGGGCTTCCGGGTCGGCCTCGAGCTTCAGCCCTGCGCAGGCTGGGTTACGGATTCGAACTGAATAGATTCGCGTATCCTGAGACGAATCACAGCAGGTCAGGAAGTGTCGGCCCCGCACACGCGGGGATGGCTCCAGGAGCGCCGCGGCGACGGCGAACATCCCGCTGTCGGCCCCGCACACGCGGGGATGGCTCCTGCCGAGTACAGCCGAGCTTTTCAGGAAGCACGTCCCGAGTGGTCCTACCGAGTGGGCGGACCCTGGTGCTGTGCTGGTTCTGCCTGCTTACCTGCTGGTCGAGTTCCGCACCACCTTCGACCCCGAGCCCTGGCATGCGGTGGGTTGGCACGTCCACCAGCGCGGCGGACCCGGAAAGTAGAGGAGATCCGTCGAGCGGCAGGGCTGAGGACTTGAAGCGGGCCCTGGTCGGGTGGCGATTCCTGCCGTTCTGCCAGAACGATGCTTTCCGAGCGGGTGGATAGTGCGCCTGTGCCCGGCGGTCGGCCGGCCGTGGTGGAGCAGGGCGCGGGTTTTCGGCCGGGAACCGAGTGGGAGGGCGCGTTCCGCCTCGCTGCCGGCCGGCTTGCCGGTAGCACGTGACGGTACGGCACCGGACGCAGCCGGGCCGGCGGACGGACAACAGGATCCGATCACGCCCACGACCCGTCGGCTGTGACGTTACCGTGAGCGGATGAGTGAGGAGTCGAAGCCACAGGTGTTCTCGAACCACTGGGCCCGCGCCGTCGGTCCCGACGGCCATGAGTCGCCCCGCGATCTGTGCACATGCCTCGAGCGCCTCAGCACCAGGCCCCAGCGGCCGACCCGCTTCCACCGGGAGCGTCAGGACACCACCGCACCGGGATGGATCCGCCTTCTCGAACTGGTCGAAGAAGCGGCAGCCGACGGACGTGAGGTCTTCGAACCGCTCGTGGAACTCACCGCGGAACAGCGGCGCCAGGTCGTCACGCTCCCCCCGACCATCGCCGGGCTCACCTCGGTCAAGCACCTCGTGCTGTACGGCAGCAACCTGGTGCGCATCCCACCCGAGATCGGCGCGATGCGCAGCCTCGAGGAGTTCACCCCGTACACCTCCTACCGCCTGCACTGGTTCCCGTACGAGATCACCCGGTGTGCCGGCCTGCGCCGCAGTACGGTGAGCACCCGGGCCGTCTACGGGAACTACAAGCGACGGCCGCCGTTTCCGCGGCTGTTGGCGACGACCGCCGCCCAGGGCGTCGACTTCGAGGACCTCGACCCCGGTGTGTGGGGTGCCGCGGTGATCCGTACGTGCAGCGTCTGCGACCAGCGCATCGAGGGCGTGAACCTCCGCCAGGCCTGGATCTCACTGCGGACGTCGGGCGCCGACGTCCTGCCACTGCTGGTCAACGCTTGTTCGACGGCCTGCATCGACGCGCTGCCGGTTCCGGCCGAGGGTTACGTCCAGGCGCCGCACGCCGGCGGACCGGGTGTCGAGCAGCCGCCGGCCGGCCCGAGCCCCCGCTGACCCGTTCAACTGCCTCAGCAGGTCCCGCGCCGGGCACCCCAGGACGTCACGGTGCTTGTCACGGCGTCACGGCAGCGAAGGCCCCATGGCGCCCCGCCGGCGTTTTCCGGTCGCGCCGGGGGGATGTGCACCTGCCGTCCTTGAGGGGGACGACCAAGGCTGCCGCCCCAGGCGCAGGCGAGCGGGATTCGATGCCTGGGTGTCGATCAGGACGGCGCTCGGCCCCGGTACGTCTCTCTGAACTACGCATTGTCCTGGCGATCACCCGGCGGGGCAGGTACCTCGCGGTATTTTGACCGGACATCGTGGGAGGGATGGGCAGGCAGGTGGACAGTGATCGGCGGCGGCACGCAGCCGTCATGGCGCTCGGTGCGCTCGGGCGGAGCCACGACTACCGTGACCGGGCGGATGCCGGTCACGGCCTGGCAGGCTTCGCCGAGATGCGGGAGGCACTCGGGCCACTGATCGAGCTCGTGCTCGACCCAGGTGACACCTTCGTGACCCGAGTGACCGCAGAAGCCCTGTTTCGGCGAAAGGACAGGGTCGGGCTGGCGATAGTCGCGTCTGCGCTGGCAGCCGCTGACTCGAATCACAGCGATTGGATCCACACCGCAATCGTCGACGTATTCGGCATCTTCTCGGACGACCGGGACAAGGCGTTGGAGCTCTGCGAGGAGTTGTCACGGGACATCGACGACCGCGTCGCCCTGGGAGCCTGCCGGTTGCACGAGATGCTGGCCGGGATCGACCCTGTCCTTCGTCCTGCGTAGCACGGGGCGAACGCGGCCGTGAGAGTGCAGGAGCTCCACAGCAGGGGTCACCTGGCCGAGCAGCGGGCCACCGGGGCCGCCCTGTCCCCCTCGGGACCTGGGCGGCCTCCGGACCGCTCCCCGTCGTCCGTTCCGCCACGACTGTGGAGCCCCACTCGAGGGCCCGCGGCTGCGCCCTGCGGCCCCTGCGGTGACGCGTAGTCCGCTGTGAACGGGCGGAAGTGCTCGTAGCGGACGGTGCGAGGCCGTTTCAGCACATGCTGCTCGGCGTCGGGGAACCGGCCGTTCATGCTCCGGCAGGCCCACGGCGGGGAGCCGGCGGCAACCGCGCCGACTGCCGACGGGGTCAAGCAGGCAGATGGTCGTCCACGAACCCCTGCGGCCCCGTCCGGGCCCCTGCCGTGTTCCGGCGGCGCACCGCCTCTGCCGCGAGCAGCGCAGTCGGGATGGCCGCGGCCGGCACCGTCCACCACGGCAGGTCGGCCCAGAACGCGAGCACCGCGGGCATGACGCAGGAGAACAGCGTCCAGAAGAAGAGCGACCGGGCGAGGGCGAACGTGGTGGGACGGCCGGTGAACAGGAGTGCGCCCAGGGCGGCGGCGAGCACCGCCAGCAGCGCGGCGAAGGTGCCCAGCCCGGCGATGAGCTGCGCCTCGTCGCGGGGCTCGTCGACGGAGGCCTGCGCGACGCCGGCCCGCTCCAGGCGCATCACCTGGCCGCGCCACACCGTGCCGTCCACCCGGTCGCCGGGCTTCAGGTCCTCCAGCAGCGGCCCGGGGTTGCCGAACCGCACCGTGCCGCTCCAGGACGGCGCGCCGTCCAGCGTTGCCAGGTGGTCCTTGTGCCGGAGGACCGTGCCGCTGACGGTGAACGGCACGGTGCGCACGCATTCCTCGACCGCCGTGCCCGGGTTCCCGGCCGGGCAGGTCGTGGCGACCGAGTACGAGCGGGACCGCTCGGTGTCGTCCGGCATCCGGACGGCGAACACGTACCAGGCAGCCGCTGCCGGAACGAGCGCCGTCGCAGCGAGCAGCGCGCCGCCGGTGCGGGTCCATGGTGAGGGACGGTGGGTCATGACGGTTCTCCCCCCGGTCCGGTGCGTGGCCGGAACGCCTGGGTTGCCGTCGCCGGGGCGTGCCGCCCCGCCCCTTCCGGGGTCGGACGGCACCGGGCGGCCCGGAACGCCGGACGGTGTCTCGGTTCTCGGAATCTGTCCGAAGTCCACTGAAGCCCTGTGGACGGTGTGTTACGCCTGAGGGGCCGGGGCCGGCGGGTCCGCAGCCGGGGCCGGGCCGACGGCGTGCCGGCGGACCTCGCGTCGAGCGCCACGCACACCACCCCCGGACCGGCCCGCGGACACAACTGTCCCTTGTTCGCGGCCGTGGGCACAGGCGGTCCCCGTTCAGCGGGCCGTGTTCGCATCGGTGCTCGAAAATCTGGTGGCAGACTTCCGGACCGGTTCCTCCGCCACAAGCGGAATTGCCGACTTTCGCTTGTGAAGCGGCGGGTGGCGTTCCGCATATTCGCCTCGTCATCTGATGGAAAACACCATCAGATGATTTCCCCGTATGGCACAGTACGTCGATGTGACAGACAGGCTGATGTCTACACAGGGGTATTGGGATCCGGATCATCCCGTGCTCGAGATTCTGCGCGCCAGGCGCGACTCCGGGAGCCTTCCGGGGAGCCGCACGGACGGGGCGCGGGTCGCGCTTGCCGTCGAGGGTGGCGGCATGCGCGGGGTGGTATCGGCCGCGATGTTGTGCCAGTTGGAGGACCACGGCTTCAAGGACGCCTTCGACGTGGTCTACGGGTGTTCGGCGGGCGGGATCAATGGCGCCTACTTTCTCATGGGGAACACCTGGTATTCACTGTCGATCTATTATGACGACCTGGCGACGCGCCGGTTCGTCGACTTTTCCAGGGCGCTGCGCCGAAGGCCTGTTCTGAACCTGGGCTACGCCTTTGACCACGTCATGGAGCGGGTCAAACCGCTGGACTATGCGGCGGTGATCAACTCTCCGGCTCGGCTGGCCGTTCCGGTCACGGATGTCGACGCCCTGCGAACAGTCGTGCTGCGCGACTTCTCCTCCAAGGATGAACTCAAGTCGGCGCTGCGCGCCTCCGCCTGGCTGCCGATCGCAGTACCGGGCACCGCGCGGACTTCCGACGGGAGGCGGGCCGTGGACGGCGGCGTGCTGACGGCACTCCCGTTCCGGCTCGCGCTCGACGACGGCTGTACGCACGTGCTCTCGCTGAGTACCCGCCCGATGCGCGAGCGCATGGGCGGAAGCCTGTCCCTGATGCACCGCTACACCTACCTGTACCTCGAACGGCTCCGTACCGGGCTGGGAAGCGGCTACCTGGCGGCGATCCGGCAGAAGTACCGCGATCAGGAGTGGCTGCGCAGTCAGCGGCGTTCGGTCGGCGAGGTCGGGCCGCACGTGCTGGACCTCGCTCCGTTGCCCTGGATGCCGGAGCTGAAGCGGCACGAGACGGACCGGAACCTGCTGCTCGAACACGCTCGCACGGCCTACGAGACGGCATTCTGCGCGTTGGAGGACCGACCCACCGCAATGATCGCCCAGGGCCGCATCCATGCCGTACCACGGCTGACGGTGGTGGAGACCGCGAATGGCGCCCCAAGGAGCAACGCTCGACCCGGTGCTCGCCGCCCTGCGCGACCTGACGGGCTATAGCGAGGACCGGACGGCCTCGCTGCGGTCGGCGCTGAGCCTGCCGCCGTCCGGGCCGGAGAACGCCAGGCGGCGTGCCGGCCGGCTCGTCGCCTGGCAGCGGGTGCTGCGGGACATACCGGTGGACGAGCGTTCGTTCGACACCCGTTTCGGACTCGGCTCGCGAACGGCCACGATCGCCCACCTGACGGCCTGGTGCACCCGCTACCGGGAGCAGAGCGAAGCGCTCCAGGAGGCGTGCGCCGACGTCTTCGGGTTCACCGGGTTCTTCCTGCTGACGTTGATCGGTCTTGCCGAGTCCGAGGCGCAACGTTCCCGGGTCTCGACCGCGGCCCCGGGAGACGGGGGCGACACCGCGCACGGTGCGGACGGGGGCACCCTCACCCACGACTGCCCGGCGGTCTGCGGTGTACTCGCCGCGAACGAGGAGGTCGGCCGGGTGGTGTCGGCCGTCTACAGCCCCGAGGCCGCCGCAGGGTACCGCCCCGGCCCGGACACCGCGCAAGCGGTCCTGGAATGGCGGGCCATGGCGCCGAACCTGCGCTTCCACCGTCACGGCAGCACGTCCGTGATCCTCCGGGGGAGCACCGTCGGCCCGGTGCACGGGGCCCGCCCGGACTTCGCACTGAAGCTGATCCTCTACCCGTTCACCCGGATCGAGACCTTGGCCAGGGCGACCCGCGAGTACGCGCGGACCTACGGGTCGGCTGCCCAGGGCCTGCGGCACCTGGTGCGGGTGTGGGCCAGCTCCGATGACTGGATCATGATGGAGTTCATCGAGGGCAGCACCCTCGCCGAGACCGTCCGGGCCGAGGCGGCCGGCCGGCCCGCGGGTGAGCTCCGGCTGAGTCTGGACCGGCTCCGCGAACACGGACTGAAGCTGTTCGACGCCCTGGCAGAGCTTCAGCAGGCCGCTGCGGACAATCCGTTGCACGGCCGGCTGGGCGGTGTCCACGCGGACCTCTCGCCTTCCAACATCATCGTCTCGACCACCGACGGGACCTTCCGACTGGTCGACCTCGGCCGCAACTACCTGTACACGCACACCATCACCGGCACCACCGGCGTCGCCTCCTCCTACATCGCACCCGAGGTCCGGGCCGGGGACGGCGACATCCGGCGCGCCGACCTCTACTCGCTGGGCCGGTTGCTGATGCTCTTCGGCACCGGGGCGGAGAGCACCGAACGGGTGGTGCCGGACATCTTCTACATGCGCGCCCCGCAGCTGGCCCGGTTCCTGGAGGACCTGGTCGACGCCGTCCCGCAGCGGCGGCTGCTGATCTTCTCCGATCCGGCGCGGCGGGACTTCTCCTACGTGCAGCTGAAGGAGCGCTTCCTCGCCGAGCTCGAACTGGTCCGGGCCGCCGAGCGCGACAGCGGCGAGCTGCGGGTCCAGACCGGGTGGCGGGCGCTGCGCGAGCTGGCCCGACCACTGGCGGGCGACCCCGGCCGGGAGTGGCGGCTGTGGCGCAGCCGCCGGCGAAGCGGCACTCCGTCGGCTACCGGCAGCCGACAACCGCTGGCCACCTGGCTGCTCGGCTGGTCGTTGCTGTCGGCCCTGGTGTGGGCGCTCACCAACTTCGCCGTCCTGACCTGGCTGGCCCGCGACCTGAACCTGTCCTGGGACAATCGGCTGATCGAGCTGACCCAGCACCTTGGCGGCAACCGCGACGGCCTTCCGATCGTCGACTCGTGGCGGCACGCGGACTACGCCGTACCGGACTGGCGGGCCAATCTTCCGGCCCGCATGGTCGGGTTGTCCTACGCCATCGCCGCCCCAAAGTACTACCAAATGCTGTTCTCCGGCCTGACGCCGCTCGCGATCGGCCGACGGGCCGGCTCGTTGAGCCGGCTCGCCCTGACCACCGAGACCATCATGCGGATCATGGCGGTGGTCCCGTGCGGCCTGGTGCTGGCCATCACCCTGGTCGAACCGCGCTGGTGGCCCATCAACTCGGCGATCGGACAGATCCTCACCTGGCTCGCCAACGCCGTCACCCTGGCGTACGTCCGCGCCGTCATCGCGCGCTCCCGGCGGCTCGGGCTGACCACGGTGCCCGAGGATGACAGCAAGATCACCGGCCTGGCGGCGTTCACCCAGTGGTCGCCGACCTCGATGTTCTACGCGGTCGCGGTCCTCAGCGTCGGCACCCTGCTCTACCTGGGACTTCTGCACGACGTCTACGTGTACGCACTGGCAGTCACCTCGACCAACCTCATCCTCTTCTATGTCATCAAGTGCGGCCTCGGCGGCCCGCTGGTCCGGGTGGCCATCGTGCGCGCCTGCCTGACCGCCGAACGGATCGGCCGCCTCAGCAGTCGGTGACACCCCTCGCCGACCACGAGCGGGGCAGCGAACGGACCGCTGCACGTCCGGGCGGAGACGGCGGACGAGGCGGCTCTGTGGGCTCGGCGGGCCGTCCGGTTGATGCGAGGTGCTTCGATCCGGTTCCGTCGGATCCACGATGACGTCGCGGACCAGGTCATGGAGCTGGGGCGGCTGTACGACGGCTGGCAGCGTGCGACGGCCATGGCCGCACGGGCGCTTGCCGCGTTCTACGCCTCGGGCGCCTCGCTGAACCCCACGATCGTGGCGTTGCGCCGGGCCGAGACGGACGGGGTCATCGCGGCCGACGAGGGCAGCGTGAGCGAGCTGTGGGCGCTCCGGTACGGTCTGCTCGAACTGCAGCGGAGAGCAGGGGATCGGTGGCTGCGGGTGGGGCGGGGAAAGCTGGTCTACCTCTACCCGTTCGCCGTGCGCGGCGTGGAGCCCTCTGAGCTGGTCGATGCGGTCGAGCAGGACGAGGCGTCGCGTTGGGAACTGGCCGGCACCAGCCCGGTCAGGACACACGGCTCGCTCGATCTCGACGACGTCTGGAAGAGCCACGACGACCTGGGCCACCGCTACGACGGTGCGCTGGTGGTGATGCCGGACGCCGTCGTCCGTGCGCCGGATGGGCGGCGCTGGCCGGGCTCGGTGTCCAGGTGCGCCATTCGCTTCTGGGGAACCACTACGTGCGGTTCGAAGCGGATCTGGCCGATGTCTCGGCGGTCGAGCTGTTCGCCATGCTGTTCTGGGCCGGACCGGAGGTCGGGGCGCTGGACATCGGATTCGACGGCACTGGTGGTGACAGCACCGGCGGCGCCCGGCCGGCACGTGACCGACCGCGGTGGCCCCGCTTGTCGGCCCTGGCGATGGACCTGGCGCAGGACTCGGTGCCCGCGCGGCTGGGGGCGACGCGGGCGGTCGTGTGCCGGCCGGGCCTGTACTTCCCCACCCCGGGGGACACGAGCATCCACGAGGCCCACCCCAACGGCTACAACCGGGACGCCGACGGCTCGCTCCGCGACTACACCGAACTGGACCCGTCCTGGGGCTGAGCGGCAGGCGCCGTCGTCTCCACCACCGGCGACATCAGCCGCTTCTACACCGCGCTCCTCGGCGGCCGGCTCCTGCCCCCGGCGCAGCTCGCCCAGATGCGCACCACCGTCCCCGCCGACGAGGTGGCTCCGGGCGTCCGCTACGGGCTGGGCCTGGTGAGCCGGCCGCTGTCGTGCGGTGGCGTGTACTGGGGCCACGGCGGGACGACCCCGGGCTACCGCTCCCGCGACGAGGTCACCGACGACGGTCGCGCCGCCGCCATCACAGTCACCACCGTCCCGGACGAGGCCGGCGCACAGCACATGGCGGCCGCCCTGGACGCGGCCCTCTGCCGCTGACCCTCCCCTCGGCGTGCAGCCGACCGAGCTCGGCCCACCTCAGCCCACTCCGGCCCGCCTCAGCCCGCCGGGTTCGTGCGCCGGGCCTCCACCAGGCCCGACTCGTAGGCCGCACGATCACACCGGTAGGCGCCAGCCGGGTCCGTCCTCGTCGCCGAGCCAGACCCGCTGCCCGTCGCCGGTGACGGTGATGCCGAAGTGGTCCTGGTGCGGTGCGCCGGCCGCCTGCCAGGTCTCGACGGCGTCCTCGACCTGGTCCCACAGGCGCAGCGGGCCGCGTTGGGTGACGGTCCATCCGCCGTGGCCGTCGGGTTGGGTGCGGGCGTGGGAGCCGGTGGCGTGGTCGATGAGGATCTGCTGGTCGCCGCCGCCGATGCGTTCGGCGGAGGGGGCGGAGAGTTGGGCGACCCAGGTGCCGGTCCAGGTGGTGATGGTGCCGGGGTCGATGCGGGTGGGGCGTTCGTCGCCGGGGAGGAGGGTGGGGTTCTGGCGCGGGGGGCGGTCGTGGGGGCGGGCGATCATGAAGCTGGTCCAGCCGGGCAGGAAGCGGCCGGTCGCCTCGCCGGGTTCGGTGACTGTCAGCAGGGCGAGGCCGTAGCCGAACTGCCAGCCGGAGAAGGTGACGAGGATCTTTCCGCCGGGCCTGACCTGGTGCAGCCAGGGGTAGGGCAGGGTGCGCACCGCGCAGGTCGCGATCAGTCGGTCGTACGGTGCGGCGGGCTTGTGGCCGGCGAGGCCGTCGCCGACGACCAGGCGCGGGGCGTAGCCGGCGGTCTTGAGGGAGGTGGCGGCGCGTTCGGCGAGGCCGGGGTCGACTTCGACGCTGGTGATGTTCTCCTCGCCGAGGCGGTGGGCGCCGAGCGCGGTGGAGTAGCCGGTGCCGGTGCCGATCTCCAGGATGCGGTGGCCGTCGTGGACGTCGAGTTGCTGCCACATGCGCAGGACCAGGGACGGCAGGGTGGACGAGGAGGAGGGGGATCCGGCGACCGGTTGGTCGGTGTCGGCGGGGTGGATGCGGCCGTCGAGCTGGGTGATGAGGGTCTGGTTGGTGCAGACGGCCTCCAGCCAGCCGTCGCCGCCTTCCCGGACCGGTTCCCAGGAGGTGGGGAAGGAGCCGGGGACTTCGCGGAAGTAGTCGCCGACGAAGGCCTCGCGCGGCACGGCTGCCGCGGCGGCACGCCAGTGCGGGTCGGTGAGGCCCTCGTCGGCGGCGAGCTGCCGGACGAGGGCTGCGCGCAGGTCCGCGGCGGCGGCGGTGGTGGTCATGCGGCAGGGCCCTTCTGGAGCTGGTCGGCGATCGCCGTGGCGATGGCGTCGGTGGTCGGGGGCGGGAAGAACGCCCACTGCCCGTTGCTGTTGCATTCGAGGAACCACCAGCGGCCGGAAGCGTCGACGGCGAAGTCGAAGGCGCCGTAGACGAGCCGGAAGTGCTCCAGGTAGCGGGCCACGGACCGGCGCACGGACGTGGGCACGTCGATCGGGGTGTGGGTGAGCAGGTGCTGGCGGCGGCGCCAGTCCAGGTCCGGGCTGTCGATCCGGACGGCGAAGAGCTCGCGGCCCACCGCGGTCAGCCGCACGTCGTGGTCCTTGGCCAGTCGGGTCTGGAACAGGTGCGGGCAGGCGGCGACGGCGTCGGTGATCTCCTTCGGGGCGACCTCGGCGACCCAGGCCTGCACCGGCCGGCCGTCCTCGTCCGTGCAGGGGGAGTTCCACAGCGGCTTGTAGACCGCGCCGTCCGGCTGCTCGGCGCAGAAGGCGCGCGCCTGCTCGGGGTCGGTGGTGACGATCGTGTCGGGGACGGCGAAGCCGGCCGCGAGCGCGGCGTCGAGCTGGGCGGGCTTGTGCTCGGCGGCCCGGATCCGCCAGGGGTGGTTCACGTAGTGGGCGCCGGGCAACGCGGCGAGGACGCCCCCGACGCCCCACTGGGCCTGGGCGCGGGCGAACTCGGCGTCCTGCCCGTCCATGCCGGCCGGCGCGGCCCAGCCCGAGGGGCGCCGGTACCAGACCGCGCGGAGCCGGTCGAGGTCGAGGGTGCGGCTGGAGGTGGCAAGGGTGCCGCGCCGGCCGGCCGCGGTGTAGCGGGCGGTCAGCACGGCGCCCTGGTGAAGGTCGGCGCCGGGATCCGCGCGTACGACCCGCACCTGCCGCTCGGCCAGGATCCGCAGCACGATGTCGGCCGTCGGGTCGTAGGCGCAGGTCAGCACCAGGACCGCCGCCCGCCGGTCACCCGCCACGGTTCAGCTCTGGTCCTGGTCGTTGGACGTCACGGTGTCGACGTCGGTCGGCTGGGCCTGGCCGCCGCTCTGCCCGTCTCCGCCACCGCCGCCGGTGCTCGTCGGGCCGGTCCGGTCGGTGCTGGTCCCGTGCTTGCCAAGCTCGACGGTGCGGCCCTGCTCGTCGTGGAAGACCGCGACCTGGGTGTCCGGGTCGATGACCGGAGTCAGGGCGGGCCAGGGCGGCGTGTCGGCGAACGGGCGCATTCGGGTGGTGCCCCACGGGGCGGTGACGGCGTTCGGCATCCTGATCTCTCCCACACCTGATACGTGACTCTGGCGATGTGAGTGGTAACCATCGGTCATCATGCCGGTCGGCGGGACCTGCTGGGAGGAGTTTCGCCGAACTGCCCGTCGGCAAGGACCTGAGCCCGGCACCGCTGCATGCGGCGCTGCAGATGGACCTCAACCACCCCCGCTTCCGGCGATCCGCCCCCCGTGAGTTCCAGACCGAGGACCGGGAGATCCTCAGCGAGGCGGTCGAGGGGCTGACCTTCGGAGACGACTGAGATCAGGTTCCGGACGAAGGCATGAGGGTTGCCGTTCCCCCGCACCATCGACCGCGGGGGAACGGCAGCTCCAGCGGCTCGTGTTTCGCCGCGGACGGGGGCCGGTGATGCTCGCTGTGGTCGATCCGCGAGGTCACGTCGGCCTGCATGACGAGCCGGACACCCGGATGCCCGACCGGCTGACCCCCAAGGGGGCCGGCACGTCATCCTTGCAGGTCAGGCGCCAATGGCTCCCTTGTAGCCGTCGGCCTGCGCGGGCGTCAGGAACTTGGACACGCGGATCAGCACGGTGCCGCGCACATAGTCGTACTCCACCGCCGCAGGGAGGGACTTGACGATGCCCTGGATGTACTGCGCGCGCGCCTTGGCGTCGGCCTCGGTGGCGAACACCTCCACCGCGCCGCCGCGGGCCACCGAGTCGGCGTCCTCGCCCTCGACGTCGGCCTCCTTGACGCGCGAGTCCGTGAACGTGACCTTCGAGGTGTACTGGCCGGGCCTGCCGAGCAGGTGATTCGGGTCGTCCTCCGCCGTCACGGACCGGCCGAACTTCGCGGTCTGCACGGTCATGGCGACCATGGCGAAAGTCGCCGATGCGCTACCCGCCACCGAGCCCGGCGCCATGTTCGTCGCGACAGCGGGAGAGGTGGCAGGAGTGTCCTTGACGAGCGTGGCGCTGCCCGTCGCGGTCGGGGCGCTGACCGATGGCTTTTCGCCACCAGCCCCAGAGCTGGAACATGCGACGACGGTGGCTGTCAGGCCGACGGCAAGCAGGACGAGGGCGGTGCGGCGCATGGGGTTCCTCTGAGAACGTGGTGCAGGTGATGGGGGTGACCGTAGCGATACGCACCGCTCGGCGCAGGCGATGTGACGGTTCCGTGACCGGCCTGGGATCTCCCCCGCGTCAGCCCGGACAGCCTGACGTCTCCGACCGTGAGCGGTTGAGCCTTCCAGCACCGAACACCTGGAACACCCGTGAGGCAGATCGGGATGAGGTCGTCGACCCTCGTTGTACTGGCCACTCCGGCGACGGCAATCAGCAAGCACACTAGCCCGATCGTGAGGTAGGCCAGTGCCCCCGCATTCCGACGATTACGCTTTTTCCATTCCACTTTTCGGGTGCGCCGGGGCGCCGCCCGGGATCCGGACGGCGCCCCGACAGGTTGGTTCAGTGGATCGGAGTACACCGTTGGGTCAATCTAGAAGCTGAACGGCTTGAAGACGAAGTTCAGCACCGCTGGGACGATGGCGGCGGCGTTGTCCTGAGCAGCGCCCCGGTGGCCGGGGCGTACTCGATCTAGCACTTCGGGACGGGGTAGCCCTCGTCACCGGTGGTCTCGGCGGACAGAGTGCGGCCGACGGCGTCGAAGGTGGTGACGGTGCGACGGGTCTTGCCCGCGACCGTTTCCGTGATCTCCCACCGGACGGCCTCGTCCGGCGCAAACCATGGGGACGATGGGTCCTGGCCGAGTCCTGGCGCAGCGGCACGGCCGAGGAGCGGCCGGCCCCTCGGCCGATGGCGGGCGTCGGCCGACTGCTGCAGGCGGCCCGCGCGCGGCAGGGTCGCGCCCTGTCCGACGTGGATGCCCGGCTGGGTGTCACGGAGAAGCTGCTGCCGAAGATCGAGTCCGACGATGTCCAGAGCTTGGAGCTCCGCGGGATCGTGATGGCGTTCTCCGCGGACGTGGGCGCCAGTCCCATCAGGACCATGGCCCTTCTGAGGCGTCAGGTCAGGCATCCGATCGACGAGTTCTCGTACGCGCCCGCGTCCTCGCGCAAGACCTGATCGCCGGCCACGCATCCGTGGTGCTTCCCGGGGCGTTGCGCACCCCGCAGCGCCCCCGTGGGCGCTGGGTCCGTCCGGTGGACATGGGGCCGGCAGGACGCCGCACCCGTGCGTGGGGTCGGCTGGTCAGCTGAGGGAGAACTGCCAGTACGCGGTGTCGCGGTACCCGGGCGACTTCGGGGTGACCTCCACCGTGACCGGGCCTCCGTCCTTGTCGGGCTTCACCCGTACCGGCACGGTGCGGTGCTGCTCCGTGTCGAGGGGCGGCGTGAGGGCGGTGACGGACGCGGCCCCGTCCAGGAAGGTCATGCCGGGGGCAGGGACGGGAGCGGGGCCGGCGCTGGAGGCGGGGGTGGGGGTGGGGGTGGCGGAGTCGAGGGCTTTCCCCGGGCGGACGACGACGGGGGCGGAACCGCGGGTCGTGCCGAGGCCGGTGTCGGGGGACGTCCCGCCCGGGCGCAGTTCCCTGCCGGTGCCGTTGTCGTAGGTGATCGTGAAGCTGTAGCTGTTGTCGGGTTCCCGGTGGGGCGGGCTCACGGTGATCCTCAGGCCGTCGTCGTAGCGGGCGGTCCCGCCGGCGTGCAGGGGCTCGACCACGGTTCCGGGGCCTTTGACGTACCCGTGCTGGGTCAGGGAGTCCTCGAACTTGGCCAGCACGATGGCTCCCAGGACGACCAGGGCAGTGAGGAGTGCCACCGCGATCCCGCAGCCGGTGGCCCAGCGCGGGTTGACGGAGGGCTGGGGGTGGGCGGGAGCCGCGTTCGTGTCCATGTTGATCACGGTAGGAAGCGGCCGGTCGGAAGCGCATGGGCGAGCGTACTCAAGAGCCGCCTGAGTAGTGCCGAGGCACCGCTGGCGGGGCGTCCATGCTCTGCCTGAGCAATCCCCGCGAGCGCGGGGCCGACGGCGCCGGTGATGGACACCGGGACCAGGGCGGGGAGCTATCCCCGCGAGCGCGGGGCCGACCCCAGCGCTTTGGCGATTGGCCCCGGGATCATGGAGCTATCCCCGCGAGCGCGGGGCCGACCAGCCGGACCCGGACTCGGCCCGGCGCGGGGTGGAGCTATCCCCGCGAGCGCGGGGCCGACCCGGCCTTCACCAAGTCGTCCCGCACCTCCTGGGAGCTATCCCCGCGAGCGCGGGGCCGACCAGGCTCATCCCGGGATTCAGGTCACACCCCGGGAGCTATCCCCGCGAGCGCGGGGCCGACACTTCCTGACCTGCTGCGATTGGGCGCAGAGTGCGCCAATCCATTCAGTTCGAAATCCGGAGCCCGCGTTGCGATATCGACGTCCCAGAGGCCATCTCTCCCAGCTGCGCCCCTGTGAGCCGACTCTGAACCTTCAACAGCATCGTACGGGCTGTTGTCAGGCTTGGGTGTAGGAGACGGGTTCGCCAGTGAGGGCGTCATGGCCGACAACGGCGCCCGCTACCTGTCGCATGCCTGGCGCGATGCCCTCGCCACCGAGGGCATCGCGCACAAACGCACCCACCCCTACCGCCCCCGGACCAACTGCAAGGGCGAACACTTCAGCCGCCCCTGCGCGACGAATGGGCCTACGCACGGCGCTACCGCATCGAACAGGAACCCCGCGACGCCTGCCTCGCCAGGCTCCAGACCTGCAATCACCACCACGGACACACCGCACTCGCGGGCAAGCCACCCGCCAGCCAGCCGCATCCCCAACTTCACGGGACAGGACATCAGGAGGTCGCGCAGACAGGCGCGATGGGGCTCCTCGGGAGATGAAGAGGCACAGGGCCTGGTGATCACCGGGAGGCCTGCTTCTCTGTGCCGTGTCCTGGAACTCAGGCAGTGCACGAAGTCGCGGCGGGGCGCAGGCCAGCGGTGAACGCGGCCGGTGGGACACCCATGAAGTGGCGGAACTCGGCGGTCATGTGGGACTGGTCGTAGTAGCCGGCCGTCGTGGCGATGTCCGCCCATCGGCCCGCGTCGGCCGCGAGCACGGTGCGGACGCGGTCGATGCGTGCGAAGTGCTTGGGGGACAGGCCGGTGGCGTCGGTGAACAGGGCGTGCAGGCGGCGCTCACTGATGTGCAGCCGGGCCGCGGTCGCGGAGACGGTGGTGTCGGCCAGTAGACGCGCCGCCTCCTCGAGCCGCTCCGACGGTTCCGGGCGGTCGGCCAAGGCTTCTTCGAGAGCGGCGAGCGGGTCGGCGGCGAGCTGGTCGATGTCCAGGCCCGGTAGTTCGCCAAACGGCAGGACACCGTCGGCGAGGCCGTTCAGCGAACGTCCGAGCAGGGCTTGGGCACGACCCGGCCGCATACGGGCCCGCACGCACGAGCGGCCGGGCACGGCGACGTGATAGGCGGCCCGGGTGCGGGGGCCCATGACGATCAGTTCGCGCCTGTCCGTGCGCACGAGAAGTGTGGTGGCGTGGTCGGGAACGTCGACCGCCGCCGCCCCCGCCGACGTGGCGACATCGATCCCGGCCACCCACCGTAGAAGGGCAGGCGGCACGACGAGAGAACTCACGCGGCCCACGATAGTGCCGAAACTTCCTATCAGGAGCGGTGCGAGCGCTGTCATCGTCGGGACATGATCCTTGTTACCGGTGCCACCGGCACCATCGGCAGTCACGTCGTGCGCCTGCTCACCGAGCGGGGCCTGCCGTTCCGGGCCATGTCCCGCCGCGAGCGGCCCGGCGGGGTGCGGGCCGACTTCGACGACCCGGCGTCGCTGGCGCGCGCAGTGGCCGACGTCGACACGGTCTTCCTCGTAACCGTGCCCCCCGTACCCACCGCGGACCACGACATCGCCCTGGTCACGGCCGCGCGGGCGGCTGGCGTCCGTAAGATCGTCAAGCTGTCCGCCATCGGCAGCGGCGCGCGGTTCGACGGGGCGACCGTCGGCGCGTGGCACCTCGCCGCGGAGGAGGCGATCGAGGCCAGCGGGCTCGTGTGGACGATGCTGCGCCCGCCGAGCTTCGCGTCGAACCTCTTGTGGCACCGGACCCTGATCCAGGCCGGAGAGCCGATCCCGAACCTGACCGGCGACTCCCGGCAGGCCGTCGTCGACCCGAGGGACGTGGCCGCGGTCGCCGTCGCCGCCATGACCGGCGATGCGCACGACGGGCAGCGGTACGACCTGACCGGGCCGGAGCTGCTGACGTCCGCGGACCAGGCGGCGATCCTGGAAGGCGTGCTGGAACGGCCGGTCAGGATCACCGACACGAACGAGCTCGACCGGTTGCCGGCCGAGATGGTCACCGGCATCGGCTGGGCACGTGCCGGCGGTGCGGCCTACGTCACGGACCACGTGCCGCGGGTGCTCGGCCGGCCGGCGGGCACGTTCGAGCAGTGGGCGCGCGACCATCGGGAGGCATTCGAGGCAATGCCGTAGCCGACGGCCGCCAGGGCTCCGGTAGTTCAAGGGACACAGTCCTCAGGAAGATCGCCAGGTCCAAGCCGGCCGAGCAGGGTCTGCCCTTCTCGACGTTCGAGAGCGGCGACGAACGAGTTCGGCCGGCCCGGGACCATCAGGTGTCGGTCCCGGGCCGGCCGAAGGCGTGGCAGAGCAGCCTGTCCGCGCTGCCCTCGGCGTCCGGCCGCAGCCGGTTGCTCACGTCCACGGCCAGGACGAGCCGGCCGTCGGCGGCCTTCGGCCGGGGCGGCGCGGCCGGCGTCTGCCGCAACCGGTCGGCGTCGAAGCGGCCGCGTTGCCGCGTTGCCGCGTGAAATCGGTGGTGGCGGGCTTCCTGTGTCGGCCATCCTGGGCACGTGGCTGACCGCGCGAACTTTGTCGTCGTCCGCGAGAACGGCGAGTACGAGCTGTATCTCTCCCGGTTCGGCGCGGTGGGGATCGACCTCGACCTGCTGGCCGGGCCGACGGAAGCGCTCTCGATGGTCCAGCGGCTGAGAGTCGACGACTGGTGGCTGGACGACGTGCACTGCCAGGGGGCGGCGCTGATCGACCTCGGTCGCAGGGTACTGCTGGTGTTCGCCTGGGAGGGGCCGAGTGCCGTGATGCGCCACAGGGCCGCGGCCCTGGAGCTGTTGCGAGAGGCCTGGGCGGGTTGGGATGTGCGGTGGTCGTACGACGGTCCCGCGGAGTTGCGGAGCTACCTGGGGCTGGATCCTGAGCTCGTACGCGACCGCGGCCACGGTGTTCTCGCCGGAGAGTTGCTGGAACCGGATCCGGAGGACCTGGCCGACCC
The DNA here is from genome assembly GCF_042677365.1 of Kitasatospora sp. NPDC127116. Lineage (NCBI taxonomy): Bacteria > Bacillati > Actinomycetota > Actinomycetes > Kitasatosporales > Streptomycetaceae > Kitasatospora > Kitasatospora sp. NPDC127116. Next base: position 99,232 of record NZ_JBHXTL010000005.1, on the reverse strand, counting down.
CGAGCCGATGGTCGCGGTGGTGACGGTCGGCTCGGACCGCTGCTATGTGGTGGCGAACGTTGCCGACCATCCGATCCGGGAGGGGATTTCGCTTCTCGACCGGCTGGACGGCGGTCCGGAGCAGGCGGTGTGTCGTATGCCGGCGGAAGGCGGGGTCCATGTCGATCCGGTTCGGCGCCGGGTGGGCTGGTGGGTGCTCGGGGCGTCGGCCGAGGCCTACGAGATGCCGCAGCGATGGCCGGGCTGGACGGTGGAGTTCTGGCAGGACCGCTGGGAGGAACACGTCCGACGGTCCGGCGGCCGGTTCCGGCCGCCGCCGGTCGACCGCGACCGCGCGCTGGCAGAGATCCGGGCGGCGGTCGCACATCGCCGGGAGCCCCGGACGCGTCCGTAGGCGGCTGCGTCGAGCGCGGGACCCGCGAGCACGGGGCCGACAGGACGACGGGACGGCGATCGCCGACGCACGGTTGGTCGAGCGACCGTAGGTCGGGGCCGGGACTGCCGGGTTCGGCGGTACGGCGGGCGGCTGCCCGTACCCGGGGGACCTGGTCGCCGGGTCGCTGTCGGTGGCGGGGCCCCCGGTAGGGGTGGGCGGGCCCGGGCGGGGGGGGGGAGGCCCCCGGGGGCCAGGGGACCCCGAGTGGTTAGGTTGGGGAGG
>NZ_JBHXTL010000005.1:64070-98564 GCF_042677365.1 Kitasatospora sp. NPDC127116 | reverse complement strand
CGGGGGGGGGGGGGGGCGGGGGGGGGGGCGCCCCGCCGGGGGGCCAGGTGGGGGCGGGGTCGCTGGGGGTGCGGGCCCCCGGCTGGGGGTGGCGCCCCACCGGCGGCGTGGTGTCAGCCCTCGGCGCCCATGTCGACCCAGTTGGTGACGTTGGCGACGGCGCCCTCCTTGACCGGGGCGTGGTGGTCGCTGGTGAGGACGCCGATGCGCTGGCCGTTCAGGACCAGGGCGACGGCGTTGCCGTTCCCCGCCACGTCGAACCAGTTGGTGAAGTTGGCGACGGCACCCTCCTTGACCGCGGCGTGGTGGTCGGTCGTGATGACGCCGATGCGCTGGCCGTTCAGGACCAGGGCGAGAGCGTTGCCGTTCCCCGCCACGTCCACCCACTGGGAGAGGTCGGCGACGGCGCCGTCCTTGACCCAGGCGTGCCCGTCGGTCGTGATGACGCCGATGCGCCGGCCGTTCAGGACCAGGGAGGTGGCGTTGCCGTCGCCGCCCATGTCGGCCCAGTTGGAGAAGTCGGCGACGGCACCCTCCTTGACCCAGGCGTGGTGCTCGCTGGTGAGGACGCCGATGCGGTTGCCGGACAGGGCCAGCGAGAGGGCGTTGCCGTTCGCGGCCACGTCGACGTATCCGGCGGAGAGGCTGCCCTCCTTGACCCAGGCGTGGTGGTCGCTGGTGACGACGCCGATGCGGTTGCCGTCCAGGACGATCGAGAGCGCGTTGCCGCCCTCGTCGACCCATCCGGCGAACAGGCTGCCCTCCTTGACGTAGGCGCGGCCGTCCCTGGCGATGACGCCGACGCGGTTGCCGGACAGGGCCAGCGCGGTCGCGCCTTCGTACTGCTGGACCCATCCGCGGGAGTCGACGGTGCCGTCCTTGACGAACACCCGGCCGTCGGTGGTCAGGACGCCGATGCGGCTGCCGTCGACGGCGAGGCCGGCGATCGTTCCGGGCGCCGGGGCCGGGCCGGCGATGCGGGTGCTCTCCACGGCCGCCGCCTGGCCGACGGCCGGTGCCGCGGTCACTGCTGACGCCGCGACGGCCAGGACGGCCAGGACACGGCGCACGGTCTGGGTGGCGTTACGCATGATCGTTCCCCTTTTCTTCTGGATGGACGTACTGGCGTGGGACGTCTCCCGGGAGGCCGGCTGGTGCGTCGAAGGGCGGCCCGCCGCCCTGGGCGCAGGTGACAGTCGGGGCGGCGGGCCGAAGGTCTGCCGCACGTCGGAGCGTCGGAGCAGCAAGGGCGGAGAAATTTATGTACATGACATAAAGCGCGGCGGATCGATCCCTTGGGACGCGTTTGGCCGGATGTGAAGCAACTATGCAGAGCATCCGTCAAATCTGCAAGGCCGGACTTCCGTGGACACAACCCCCGCCGCCCGGTCGACCGGAAAGACCTGCGCCTTCGGTTCCCAGAAGTCCCAACCTCCTTTTGGGTACGGGCTGTTCGGGCACGGGACCTCCTGGAGGACTCGGATACCGGCGGTCCACCGCTGTCCACCCGAGACGAGGAACTCCTTCACGCCGACGCTCGTGGGCGCCGCCCACCGCGTCTCTTCCCCCTGGGAGCCCGTCAGGGAACCGCCGGCATCGACACCGGCGGGATCGGCACCACCGGCGTGTTCACCGACGACCTGTCCGACGACCTGTCCGACGACCTCGACGGCGCCTCCGTCGTACCCGGATCCGTCACCGCCGGCGCGAACAGCACGGCACCGTCCTGACCTGGTCCGGGCGGCCGGGCGTGCCCGACGAGGTGTTCGGGAGCCGAGGGCCGCACGCTGATCGCCCGACGGTCCCGCAGGTACCGACGCACCGCTTCCGCCGTACCCCGCACAGCCCTGGGCACGTCGGCTCCGGGCGCCGTCGCGAACACAGCGGCAGGGCCGGGGGGCGGACTATCGTGTCCGGTTCGGGTGCCGGCCGCCTCGCGCGGCAGGAGGAGCGGTCGTTCGGCGGGGGGCGTGCATGCTGAAGGGACTGGCCCAGTGGGGCCAAGATCTCTACTGGACGAGGATCGGGGACCAGCGCCTCGGCCTGGCCCCGCCGGGCAGCGGGGACCCGGGCCTGCTGCGCAGTGGGTCCACCCCCTGCCTGCTGACGGTCCTGCGGCTGGCGGCGCACCAGGAGCGGGGCAGGAGGAGCGATTCGGACCTGGCGGCGGCGCTGGTGCGTGCGGGTCGTCCCGCCCTGGCGGTCGAGCTGGTTCGCTCGGGCGCCGGTCGGTCCGGGCCGGAGGAGGATCTCGTCCACCTGGTGCGGACGGCGGGCGAGGCCGGGGATCTGGACGGTGCGCGGGCGCTCGCCGAGTCGCTGACCGACCGCGCACTGCGGGACAGCGCCCTGGTCGCCCACATCCCGGCGGTGGCACGCGCCGGTGACCACGAGGGTGCCGCCGGCCTGGCGCGGACGGTCCGCTACCCGCACAACTGGCCGCGTGCCTGGGCCGGGCTGGCGAAGGCGGTGGCGGACGGCGGTGACCTCCCGGCCGCACTCGGGTACGCCGCCAGAGCCGTCGAGTGCGCCGGCGCCGGCGCGGAGTCGGGGCGCGCGCTCGTGACGGCGATGGAGATCGCGCATGCCGCCGGCGACCACGTTCTGGCGGGCGTGTTCGCCGACCGCGTGGAGGAGCTCGTCCGCCGCGAGGGCCGCAAGGGTACCGGGCAGCGCGCTCTCCTCGTCGCGGTGCTGGCCTTCGAGGCCCGCAACGGCGACCTGGACCGGCTCGACGCCGTGCTGCGCAGCGTGGCCCGTGCCGCCGCCGCGAGGGCGGCCGAGGAGGCCGAGGCCGCGGCGGCGGGGTCGCGGCAGCGTGACGCCGACCCCGATGTCCTGTGCCTCACGATCCGCGCCCGGCCCAGCCCGCACTTCGACGCGAGGATCGTGCCCGAGCTGCTGGAAGCGGTCGCCGAGAGCGCCGACCGGGACGTGGCCCTCGCCCTGGCCGACCGGGTCGAGGAACTGCTCCGCCCCGACGCCGGCTTCGAGGGCTTCGAGGGCTTCGCGCTGCGGGAGGCCGTGACCTTGCTGCTGGCCCGGCACGGGCAGGTCGAGCGGGCCACGGCGCTCGCCGACCGGATCGACGATCCCGATCTGCGGGCGGCGCGGAAGGCCGGAGTCGTCGAGGCGCTGGCCCGGTCCGGGGACACGGACCGGGCCGAGGCCCTCGCTCATGCCCTGGCCGACCGCCGGGCGCGGAGCCGGGCCTTGATGGCGGTCGTCGGCGAGCTGGCCCGGCGCGGCGAGACGGCCCGGGCCGAGGCCCTCGTCCCCGCGATTCCCGACCGCTGGGGTCGGGGCGAGGCACTCATCGACGTCGTCGGTGCGTTGGCCCGCCAGGGTGAGCCGGAGCGGGCCGAGGACCTGGCCCACACGATCCCCCACGGCCGGGCGCGGGCGCGGGCCCTGGCCGCCCTGGTGGAACGGTCGGAGCCCGCCCGCGCCCGCAGGCTGGCCGCCCGGGCCGTGTTCCTCGGCGGCTGGGCGACGGTCCTCGACGACCTGGAGGAGATCGCTCCCGGTGGGATCGTGGCCATCGCCGACGAGGTGATGAGCGGGCGGAGGGCACGCACTCCCGGCACGGGGGGCGGTGCAACGGCGGGGACGGCCCCCGGGCCGTCGGGCCGTCGCCCGTGACGCGGGGCTGAGAGCGGCGCGGGAACGGACGAGGCGGGCCGACGCCCGTACGGGAGCGGCGCAGGAGCGGGACCCGCCTTCGGCGGTGCACTCCCGAGCCTGGTGCCCGGCGGGGTGGTTCGACAGGATCTTCCGGTGGCGAACCCGACCCGGATCCTGATGATGACCCGCACCGACTTCCGCGCGGCCGACCCGGTCGAGCGGTGGACCGCGCGTGCGGCCTGGGCAGTGCTGACCGCGACGGCCTGGCCGGCGGTGATGTTCACGACCGTTTTCGGAGCCGAGGTCGCCGGGACTCCCACGGGCGTCGTGACGTGGTCGGCGATCCTCCTCTCGCCGGCGGTCCCCCTCGTCTCGTGGATCGCCGTCACCTCCGAACCCGGCGGACGCCCCGGCGCGCCGGCCCTGACCGTCGTCCTCCTGCTGGCGGCCGTCCTGCTCGTCGTCGCCTTCACCTGAACCGAGGACCCGGGAACCCTGCCGGGCCGGCGTGTTCGAGGCCGCGCTCAACGCACAGCGAACTCCTCAGCGTTCCGTGGCGGACGAACCCCGCCACGCCACCGCGGCCGCCCCGGCGCCCAGGGCCGTGCACAGCGGCGAGTAGTACCGCAGGTTCTGCCGCCGGAACCGCTCCGTACGCTCGCTGACCCGCCCGAACACCACCGGCCCGGCCACACCGCGCGCCAGCAGCACCCCGGCGACCGCCAGGACCCCGGCCCGCCGCACCGCCGGCGGCCCGACCCGCGGCAGCACCCGCGCCTCCGCTCCCACCAGGTACGACGCCGCCCCCAACAGCCCCGCCACCGCGAGGCACGCCCCGGCCGGCGGAACGCCGTCCCCCGTCCCCACCACGACGTCCGCGAACTCCTCCGGCGTCCGCAACGGCCACGGCGTCACCACCCACACGGCGTGCAGCGCCCCCGCCGCCGCCAACGCCGCCGACACCGCACCTCCGACGACGCGCACCGGATCAGCCATGTTCGAACCCCTCCCGCAGCCGTTCATGCTTCTCCCACCGTACGGGTGCCAACACCCGACCCGGCGGCCGCCGTCGGGCTTGATCACTCAGCCGGTGCGGAGGTGCTCCCCTGTGCCGGGACCTGGCCGCCGTCGGCGCGGGCCAGGAGGCAAACACCAGGCCACGGCCCCGACCAGCTCACACGACACGTCGGACAGGCCCAGCTGCAGGACGACCGTCAACGGCAAGGTGGCGGAGTTCCGTGCGCCGAAGGGGCGACGGCCTCGCGGCGCCGGTCCTTCCGGTCGGTGCACCGAGTCGGGAGGCGTTGGCCTGAGCGAGTTCCTTGTCATCGGCGAGGCCGATGTGGGACAGACCTTGGAGACGGTCTTCCCCCGGGCGCTGGTTCAGACACTGCGCGGCGGCTCGGCGGCCGCCGGAAAGCGGTGGGCCGAAGGCCCCGCCCGCCGACATACTGGGGCGGTTGTCCCGTTGCCGGAGGAGATGCGTCCGTGGAGGATCCGCAGTTCACCGCGCTGGTGACCGGACCCGGGGACGCGGGGCCGGATGCCCTGCGGGCCGTCAGGGCTGTGACCGGGCTGAGTCTGTGGCACAGCAAGCTGCTCCTGGGCAGCGCCCCTGTAGTGGTTCTGGAGGATGTCCCGTTCGACACGGCGGTCGGTGCGGCCCGGCGGCTGCGGGAGGCGGGTGTGCCTGCGGCTGTCCGGTGCACCTGGTGCGACCGGACGGTGCCCGGGGACGGGACGCCGCTCGATCCGGAGCCCTGTGCGTCGCGCTACTGGCCGACCGCCCATTGCCTGGCGAACTCCCTCACCAGCTGTGGCTGCGGGTTCTGCGGCACCTACGGGCCCACCCGCCTCACCCTCTGAACGCCCTGGCGCTCCTGGGGGCGGCAAGGGGCAGAGGGCGAGCACGGGTGGGCCAGGGCCGTCAGGCGGCCGGCCAGCCGTGGTGGGCCAGGCCGCCGGGGTCGGTGAGGGCTCCGCGGATGCCGGCGGCGGGGTACGGGATCAGGTCGTCGGGCAGGCCGTCCTCGGTGAACCAGCGCAGGTCCAGGCACTTCTCCGGTTCGCGGTTGACCGGCTCCCCCTCCCACTCGGCGGCGAGGTAGAACAGCCCGAGGCGCAGGGTCGCCGGGTCCTGGTGGTGCAGGACGGTGTAGGCGAGGCGCAGCCGGGCCGGGTCGGTGGTGATCCCGGTCTCCTCCTCCAGTTCGCGGGCGGCGCCGTGGGCCGGCTTCTCGCCGGGGTCGAGCTTGCCGCTGGGGGCGTGCCACTGGCCGTAGCCGTAGGGGCCGCCGCGCTGGGAGAGCAGGATCTTGCCGTCCGGGGTGCGCAGGACGACGTGGACGTCCACCACCGGGAGCGGGGCGGCCGCGGTGGCGGGGCTGGTGTTGCTGGTGCTCATGTTCTCTCTAACTCCCGTACGGGATTTTGGTGTTGATCGTCCGGGGCGGGACCGCCTCCAGGATGGCCTGTGCGGTCTGTTCGGGGGTCAGGTGGGTGGTGTCCACGGTGTGGAGCCGGTAGCCGAGCCGTTCGAGGACGGGGACGGCCTCCTGGTAGAGCCGCAGCTCGCGGGCGGTGGCGGCGGCGTCGAGTTCGAAGCGGTGCCGGGTGCCGCGGTGGGCGAGGCGGCGCTGCACGGTGTCGGGGTCGGCGGTGAGGATGACGGCGAGGTCGGGGACGTCCGTGCCCTCGTTGACGGTGAGGAGGAAGTCGGTGTCGACGCCGTCGGCGCGCTGGAGGACGAGGGTGGAGGGCAGGTAGCGGTCCAGCAGCACGGTGGTGCCGGCGGCGCGGCGGGGGCGGACGTCGGTGTCGAGCTGGTGGAGGCGGTCGGCGGCGACGGCCAGGGCGAGGGCGCGGCCGCGCATCGTCGCGGCGCTCGCGCGCACGGCCTGGCCGTAGGGGGTGGCGGAGGGGCCGGTGGCGGTGTGGACGGTGTGTCCGGCCTCCCGCAGGGCGCGGGCGGTGGCGGCGACGGCGGTGGACTTGCCCAGGCCGCTGGGCCCGTCCACGGTGAGCAGCAGGCCGTTCACGCGCTCACCTCCCGGCGGGCCGCAGCGGTGTTGCGGTGGTGCTGTTCGCGGGAGATGTCGGCGAGCCAGTCGTACAGCCGGCTGAGGGGGACGTGGCCGAACTGCTGGCCGGTGGCGAAGTTGAACTCGTCGCGGCCGCGCATCGCCTCGTCGGCGCCGTGCCCGGTGAGGTCGACGTCCCGATAGGTCTGCAGGGCCTCGGGGTCCCAGCCCTGCCGGACGAGGTCGGCGAAGACGGGCGAGCCGGGGTAGGGGCGGAAGGTGAACGCGGAGGCGCGGAAGGTGCCGGGCAGGCGGTCGGACAGGGCCCAGAGTGCGCGGATGTGGGCGAGGGTGGCGAGGGCATCGTCCCTGGTCTCGCCGGGGTAGCCGAGGATGAAGTACCCCTTCACGCCGATGCCCTTCTCCAGCAGCCGGCGGGCGACGGTGAGGGTCATCGCGGGGGTGATCCGCTTGTCCATCGCCTCCAGGACCCGGGCGGAGCCGGATTCGATGCCCAGCGCGACCTCGCGCAGTCCGTTGGCGCGCAGCCGCTCCAGCACGGTGTCGCTCTCGCGGTCGAGGACGTTGATGCGGCCGGTGGCGTCCCACACGTACCTCTCGCCGACGCGCTCGGCGGCGAAGGCGTCCAGGGCGGGGTGGATGACGCGGCGGGCGCCGAGGAAGAGGTCGTCCACCGCGCGGAAGGCCGTGCAGCCGAAGTCGGCGTCGAGCCGGTGCATCTCGGCGATGACGTCCTCGGGGGCACGGGTGCGGATGCTGACCTCGGGGTTCATGGAGGCGGCGGCGCCGCAGAACCCGCACTCGTAGGGGCAGCCGCGCGAGCACACCAGGTTGGCCTCGATGCGGCCGTCGGCGGCCCGGTACGGGTCCTGGGTGAGGAAGCGGCGGTCGACGGCGAGGGCGTTGATGTCCGGGGCGAGCCAGCGGGCGGTGTCGCCGCGTCGCGGGATGCCGCAGGCGGTGGTGCCGAGCAGGCGGTCGCGCCACATCACCTTCGGCAGTTCGCGGCGCCGGTGGACGTCCCCGAGCAGGGCGGTGACCCGGGTCTCGCCCTCGCCGATCACCAGGGCCTCCAGGCGGGCGAAGCGCGGGTCGGCCAGGACGCGCCGCGGGTCGGCCTTGGCGTGGTGGCCGCCGGCCATCAGCGCGATCGCCGGGTCCAGGGCGGCGGCGATCCGCGCCGTCAGCTCGTACGTCGGGGCGAGGAGGTTGAACGCGGCCCAGCGCGGCCGCAGCGCGTTGACGACGTCGGCGGTGCGCCGGATGCCGAGTCCGTGGGCCTCGGCGTCCAGGATCCCGACGTTGAAGCCGTGCGCGGCGGCGTGGGTGGCGATGTAGCCCATGCCGAGGACCGGCAGCGTGTAGTCGTTGACGCGCGGGCGCAGGCCGTAGTCGCGCAGCGGGGCGTTGACGAACAGGCAGTCGAGGGCGCGGTCCGGGTCGGCTCCGGCGACCAGGTCATGGGTGGTGCGGGTCTGTTCCTCCGAGCTGATCGGTGCGGGCATGGGCCCCCCAGGTGAGTGTCGACAGAGTGAGGGTGTGCAGGTGGCGCGGTGCGTTGCCGGCCAGGCGGTGCCAGTGCGCGCCGAACAGGGCCTCGGCCTTCTTCGGTTTGTCGGCGGCGGGCCAGGGGTGGTCGGGGGCGATCCGGGCGGCCCAGGTGCGGACCGCGAGGTCGGCGTGCGGGTACACGGAGAAGTCGCCGGTGAAGTCGGCGGCGGCCGCGGCCGCCGTCCAGGGCCCGATCCGCGGCACGCCGACGAGCTCGGCGACCAGGGCCGGGGCCTCCAGCTGCTCCCAGCGGGCCCGGTGCTCCAGGTAGGCGCCGGCGGCCGCGCGCAGAGCGGTGCGGTGGAACGTCGTTCCGACGGCGGCGAACTGCTCGTCGGTCAGGGTGAGGACGGTCTCGGGCGTCGGCGCGGTGCGGAAGGCGCGGTCGGCGGCGGAGCCGGGGCGGGGGCCGGAGCCGTTGCCGGGGGCGGGGGCGGGCAGTTCGGTGCCGTGGGCCGCGCACCAGCCGCGGTAGAGGCGGCGGGCCTGGTCGGCGCGGACGACCTGGCGCAGGACCGCGGTGGTGATCGCGTCCCACAGCCACGGGTTGGCCACGCGCACGCTCGGCCCGAGGCCGCGCAGGCCGGTGAGGAGGGCGGCCGGGACGGTGTCGGGCAGCGACGTCGGGTCGGTGGTGACGAGGGTGGGCTTGGTGTCCTCCGTGCCGTCCACGCAGGCCAGGTCGAGGCCGTCGGAGGTGAGGGTGGCCAGCCAGCTCCCGTCGGCGGTGCGCAGGGGACGCTGCAGGTGGCCGGTGGCGGTGTTCTCCTGCCAGGCTGGGTGATCGGTCGTCAGGACGGTGTGCACGGGGAGCTCCTTGCCTCGGGTGCCGCGACGGGTCGCCCCAGCTTGCCAACTCCGGGCGGCCGCCGGGGCCGGTTCGGCCGGGATCCCGCCGGTGCCGCAGCGCCGGAGCGCCGGGATCGCGGAGCCGGGGCCGCGGAGCCGGGGGCCGGTCAGCGGCGTGCGGGCGGGAGGTCGATCACGCCCGCGGCGGCGAGGCTCCCGTAGAGCGCGTGGTGCTCGGCGTCGGTCATCCGGCGCGAGTGCACCGGTTCCCCATCGTCGACGGGCGCGGGCCAGGCGGAGACCGGCGGGGTCAGGTCAGCGGCGGCATGGGCGGCGGCGCTGTAGGGGCCGCGCAGCATGAGGGTGGTGGTGCCGGGCAGCATGACGGCCCGGTGCACGAGTGCGGGCGCGAGGGTGTAGGCGCTGCCGGGGAGTTCGGTGGTGGTGACGGCCGGGCGCAGGTCGCGGGAGGTGAACGGGCCGTCGGCGCGGTCATCGGTACGGCCGTCGGTGCGAAGGAAGACGGTGTGGAGGTAGCCGCCGGTCAGGACCCGGGCGGTGAACGGGTAGGCGTGGTCGTGCGGGAGCAGTTGGTTGCCGGGGCGGGGGTTGGTGTTGAGGCGGATCTCGTGCCCGAGATCGTCCGCCGCGGACAGGACGAGCCGGTCCAGCAGCAGGGTGGTGCGGGAGGCCTCGTACCGTTCGGGGGCGAGGACGGTGGTGGTGACCAGGCGCTCGGGGCGGTCGGTGAGGGTGTTCGGGTCCAGGTCGGCGAGGTCGGCGAGGTCGGCGGCGGGCAGCGGGATGACGTCGGCTCGGGTGCTCTGCGACGGGGGCATGGTGTTGTCCTTGGCGTTCAGGGGGGCCGGCCGATGGGAGTGTCAGGGCCTGGCCTCGGAAGGAACAGGGGCCTTTCCGGGGCACTGCCCGGCTGGTTCGGGCTCGGACAGGACGCTCCGGGCTCCGCAGACCGGACAGGGTTCGTCGTGGACCACGGGGCTCCCGTCCCACGGGCCGGCCCGGAACGCACCGCTCCTGCCGCTCACGCCGCGTCGCCCGTCGCGCAGATCGGGCAGGTGGCGTCCAGGACGGCGGGCACCACGCCGTGCAGGCGGTAGACCGCAGCCGGGGTGCCGCGGGTGCGCATCCGGTGCCGGATCGCCTCCAGGTGGCTGCCGACGCAGCCGGGCGAGACGGTCCTCATCACGGCGATCTGCTGATTGGTGTAACCGTCGGCCAGGAGCTGGAGCGTGGGCACGGCAGTCTCGGGCAGCGGCGTCGTCAGTACGGCACGGGGCGGGAGGAGAAGCCTCATCCGGCAGGCCGTGTCCACCATCTGCGTCCAGGTCCGTGCCCGCAACCGTCGCTTCAGCGAGTTCAGGTGCTCGCGCACCGCCTCGGCCGTCGTCCCCATCGTCCCCGCCGTTGTCCCCATGGCGTCCTGACGTTCGGGCACCGCGTTGACGACGGCCGCGATCTCGATCGCGTTCAGGTCGGTGACCAGGTGGCTCAGCGCCAGGGCCTCGGGCCCGGTGATCTCCTCGGTGATGTGGTGGCCGCACCGCAGGATCAGGGGCTCGTGGACCTTCGGCAGCGGGCGGGCGTCCGTACGGGAGGCCGTCATCGCGGCCCCCAGTTCCACGGGGCGGGGTGCGCGCCACGCAGGCACGCGACGCGGTGGGCGGCCTGCCGACGGGCGCCGGCGTCGAGCCGGGCTCGGCGCAGCGTGTCCATCACCGCGGTGAGGACGACGACGTCGCGTACGACCTGGTAGCCGGACCAGGCGCCGATGTAGGGATGGTCCACGGCTTGCTCTTCGCGTTCGTAGGAGAGGTAGGTGTCGGCGTAGGTCCGGTGGTCCTCGCGGGGGCCGGTGAGCAGTTCGGAGCGCCAGCGGGCGGCGACGAGGTCCCACTCCCTGTGGCCGCGCGTCAGCGGGCGGCGCAGCAGGAGTCCGACGTGGGTGCCGTCGTCGTGGACAGGGGCCATGCCGAGGGCGCCGAGGACGACGGTGTCCGGTGTCGGCCAGTCGAGGTAGTCCCACTCCTCGCGCAGCCGGGCCGTGTGCTCGCGCAGGAAGCGGCGGGCGGTGTCGTTCAGCGGGGCGTCGTCCAGGCCGTCCAGCAGGCCGGCGAACGGGTCGTGCTCCCGCAGCCAGGGCGCGGACGCGGGGTCGATGCGATGGGTGAGGGCGGTCACCCACGCGGACAGGGACGTGTCGGGGCTCCGCTGCCCCGGGTCCGGCCAGAAGGTGACGGCCCGGCCCTCGGCGCACGCGCGGACGTCCCTGTACCAGGGGGATGTGACGGCGACCCGGTGGTCCCGGAGGAACTGTGCGCCCTTGATCAGGGCCCAGGCCTCGTCCGAGTCCGGGTGCACCATGGCGAGCGCGCGCGAGGCGGGCAGCGACCACAGGTGGTTCGGGCTGTCGCTGACCAGCTCGGCCCACCCGGCGTCGTCGGCGGTGGCCACACAGGCCTGCGTCAGAGCCTCGAAGGAGGCGGCGACGTCCAGCCTGCGGGCCGGGGTGGTGGTCTTGAGCAGCGTTCTGGTGCGCGGTCCGACGCTCATGGCGCAGTCCTCGGGTACGGGGTGGACGGATGGACGGGAGAAGCGGGTCGGCCCGGCGCCTGAGGGCATCGGCTCGCGACCGTCGGCACCGCGGTGGTGCGTTCCCTGGGCCGTTGAGGCCGATTCGGCCTCGGCGCAATCCCGGGTGCCTGCCCGGAGACGACCTTCACGCGACGCTCCGGGGATCGCGTGACGGTTTTCGGCTGCGCTTCCGCCTCAGCGGCGGTGGCCTGGCCGAAGGCCCCCGGTTCCACGTCGAGCTCGAACCAGACGGACCAGCCGGTGGGCCGTCCCTGAAGGTCGAGCCGTTGGTGCCATCCGATGTCGTCCGCGTAGCCGTCAGCGACCATCAGCCCGCGACCGCAGGTCGCGTCGAGGTCGTCAATGCTGCTGCTCATCGCCGGTTCGACCACGCTCGGGTCCGTTACGGTGATCCGCAGACGGCTGCGCTCCCGGTCGAAGCCGACCTCGATCGACAGCTCGGCTTCGTGGCCGGGGCCTTGACCCGCGGCATGCTTGATCGCGTTGTCGATGAACTCCGACGAGCACACGCGAAGCGCGTACGCCCGGGATTCGTCGAGGACGAGGCCGGCTCTCGCGACCTCCTCGGACAGCAGGTTGCGCATCGCACCGAGGGACGCGGCTGTGACCGTGGCGCTGAACTCCAGGACGCGGTGGTGCATGACTGTTCCTCCGGGCTGAACGTGGAGAGGTGGTCCCGGGCGGTTGGCGGGGGTGGCGAGCGGTGGTCATCGCGTGTCCACAGACACTCGCTGGGCCAGGGCCGGGCGGCAAGCGGAAGAAGTTGCTGCTACGGGCCGAAGTCACTGGTTCGGCGGCATTGATGCGGCGAACCGGCAATGAGTTGCTGCTTTTGACTCTCGGTCAGTAAGGCCGGGCAGTTAGGCTGCCATTCGGCGACCGGGGAGGTGAGACGTGAGCCACAAGCCGTCCTGCGCAGCGAGTACCAGGGCCAGCGCCATGGTGAACGGCTGGACGATCGACATGACGGTGACTGCGATCGTCGAGTGTTGCGGCGTCACGCACCTCCGCGCTCACCGCCTCGCCCGGGGGTGGACGCGGGCCTGTGCCGTCAGTGAACTGATCGCCCTGTGTGATGAACTGGCGCTCGACCGTCCTAGTCTGGACGCCGAGCAGCTGGGAGCGTGGGAGCGGAACACGCGGATGCCACGGGCTCGGACCATCGACCTGCTGTGTCGCCTCTACCGGACCGATGCACAAGGGTTGGGGTTTGCCGGCGGATACCGGGCGGACACGTCCTCGCTCGTGGCCGCGTTCACGCGGCCTGCCACACCTGGCTTTCCGGTGACCGGACGTGCGACTGTCCCCGCATTGTCGGACGGGGGCGACCCGCTCGATGTCGTGGCCCACACCCACCGGCGCGCCATCGAGCGCACGCTGGCCAGCACGACGCTCACCACCGGGGAGCTGGAGTCCCTGGACGGGAAGCTCCTCACGCTGCGACGGGACTACGTGTCCGACCCCCCGATGATGATGCTGGCACGGCTGCTGGCGACCCTGGAGGAGGTCCGGCAGTACTCCGAGGAGCGGCAGCCGGCGCTCGTCCAGGTGCGTCTGTCCGAGATGATCGCCGTGCTGTCCACCCTGACTGCGGACGCCCTGATGAAGCTGGGGCGAAAGGAACAGGCCCGGGACTGGTATGGGACGGCGAAGTCGGCAGCCGACGACAGTGGCAACCGCGAACTGCGCACACGGGTGCGGGTGCAGGCGGCGATGCTCCCGTTCTACTACGGGCCGCTGGCCGAGGCGGCGGCCCTTGCCCACGAGGCTGTGCTCCTCAACCGGGGACGGCCGTCTGCGACAGGAGCGTTCGCCGCCGCTGCGGAGGCTCGGGTCAGGGCCCGCCAAGGAGACGAGGACGGCGCCCGCGCGGCAATCGCACAAGCCCGCGGGTTGTTCGATCGCAGCCGACAGGCAGCCCCGGAGGACGATGCCTGGGCGTTTCCCTACCGGCGGCTCCAGCTCTACCTGTCGGGCGCCTTCACCGCGCTCGGCGACACGGTGCAGGCCGGCCGGGCCCAGGAGGAGGCGCTGCGGCTCTACCCCGGCCACATCGGTATCGACCCGGCTCTGCTGCGCTTGGAGCAGGCCATGTGCCTGGTTCGGCAGCGGAGCGTATCCGAGGCCTGCCAGTTGGCCCGGGACACCTACCTGGCGGTGCCCGGCAACCACCGCACGCAGATCCTCGGCGCTCGCGCGGCGGACATCATCAAGATAACGCCGAAGGAAGCGAGGCCTCGTGCGGCCCGAGAACTCGGCGAACTCCTGGCGCTTCCGGCCGGCGGGGCGTGACAGATGCCTCCCGTGCCCGTCAGCCTGGCAGGTATGAACGCACAGGTCGTCCGGATCGGCGGGTTCCCCGAATCCGAGGTCGTCACCGTCCTCAACGCGGCCTGCGATCGCGTCGGGCTCGACCCGGCCGGCGCCGTGATGCTGCGCGGCCACACCAACGCCGTCTACACGCTGCCGACCGCCGGGGCGGTCGCCAAGATCGCGAGGGCGGGCACGCCCTTGGAGAGCGTCCGCCGTACCGTCCGGCTCGTTCGATGGCTCACCGGCAGGAACTTCCCCACCGTCGAACTGCTGCCGATGGAGCAGCCGGTCGTGGTCCGCGGACACGCCGTGACGTTCTGGCACCACCTGCCCCAGCCCGACCGTCCCGTCCCGGCAGCGCATCTCGCTGTCCCCCTCCGCACCCTTCATGAGCTTCCACTTCCACCCTTCGACGTCCGTCCCGTCGACACAGCCGCTGCCATCCGGCGGTCGATCGCGGAGACCACCGCATTGCCGCCGAGCGATGTCGACTACCTCGAACGGCGGCTGGCCGAGCTGGAGGACGCGCTTCCCCAGGTCCGCTACGCCCTGCCGCCGGGGTTGTCGCAGGGGGACCCACAGCACCGGAACGCCCTCCACCACGGCGATGCCGCAGTCCTGTGCGACTGGGACACCGCCTGCTTCGGGCAGCCCGAACTCGACCTCGTCACCGTCGAGATCCACTGCCGCCGCTTCGGATACGGACCGTCCCACTACCAGGAGTTCGCGGACCGGTACGGGTTCGACGTGACCTCGTGGCAGGGCTACCCCGTCCTGTGCGCGCTCCGCGAACTGCGGATGATCACCACGAACGCCAAGCGGGCGCCGGCCGGAAGCCCGACGATCACGGAGGTGCGGCGCCGCATCCAAGGGCTGCGATCCGGCCACGGCGGGCTCGGATGGAACATCCTCTGATCAAGCCCCGTTCCGGGACAGGCACCTGGCTCCGGCCGGGCGCGGCAACCCGACCTTCCTGCAGACCGCCGTCTTCTAGGTCCGGGTGAGCAGGAGGCGTATGCCGACGTCCTCAAGGTGCTTGCGCCGTCTATTGGCGGCAGCCTGGTCGCCGAGGTGCGCGATCGTGGGCAGCACCACGGCGTACACATCGCACTGTTCTTCGATGCCGGCGATGAGGGCGTCCGGCTCGGCACCCTCATCGGTGATCACATCGACGAGGTGGAGTTCCTGCCGCTCGCAGAAGGCGTCGAGGACCCCGGTCAGAGCTCGCCGACGGGGCAGCCCCGCAGCGACCGCTGTGCGGAGCAGCCCAATGACGGCGGGCGGTGGGACCAACAGTTGCTCGGTGAGCATGCCGGGCGATTCCTTCCGGTCAACGGGGTCGTCGGCTTCCAGAGTGCGGGAGGCACCGTCGTCGCGGAATCGCGTGCCGTGGCAGTTCCGTGGCAGTTCCGCCGCACCACGACGACCTGCGGTGCTTCGATGGCACCCCGGAGCGGGAGGAATGGCGATGGCGGCAGTGATCGTGTGGACCGGGCTCGAAGCGAGGGCTCTGCGGCTGGCGTGCCGCAAGTCCGTCCGGGACTGGGCGGCGCAGTTGGGCATGTCGGTCCGCGCGGTGTCGAACTGGGAGAAGCTGGGGATCGGCACCAGGCCGAGGCCGGACACCCAGGCGATCTTCGACACGGTGCTGCGCCAGTGCGATCCCGATGCTCGTATGCGATTCGAGGCACTGGTGACGCAACAGGTCGGCACTCCGGTGCTCGCGGAGATCCAGGCCGGGCCGCGGGCGTGGGAGTACGAATCGTGGGCGGATGACATCGAAAGGGCGGTACTGGCGGCGTCCCGGCAGGAATTCGCGTTTGCGGGAGTCCTGCTGGAACGTTGGCGATCACACTGGCCGGCAGCCGAACTCGACGACCGCGGCCTCTACCTGTTGGCCCGCTCGACGGCTCTGGTGGGTGACCTCCGCCGTGATCAGGGTGCGCTGCTCGGCCCGCTGTCGGCGTCGGCGTCGTACGCCAAGGCCCGATTGTTGTACACCCAGCTCGACATTCCCCGGCGGACGGCCCAGTTGGACCTGGCGTTGGCCGTGGTGACGGAGATGTCCGGACAGCTCTCGGCCGCGGCGGATCGATACTCGGACCTTTCCGGTGACGTTCGCCTCAGCGCACGGGACCGGACTCGGGCGGCCCTGTGGGTGGGGACCTCGCTCGACAAGCAGGGCGAGCACGAACAGGCCATCGGCATCGCCGAGTCGGCGATCCGAGTGTTCGAGAACCTGGGTGAGGTGGAGGACTGGGCGACAGGCAACCAGAAGCTCGCGCTCGCGTACCGCGGTTCGGGGAATCTCGGAGAGGCGGTCCGGTTGATCGAGGTGGCGAGGACGAACACCAACGGTTCGGCGCCCATGCAGGACGTGCGGCTGACCACCGCGCACGGGCACATCCTGCTGAGCGACCGTGCGACGGTCGGGGAGGGGCTCGCTCTGCTGGACAGGGCCGAGGTGATGGCGGACAAGTACGGTATGACCCACCAGCGAAGGAGCATCCGAGGCATCCGGTCCGGATTCCAGCGGGCACGGTGCCTTCAGTGAGCGGGAGAAGAACGTGGCGGACACCCAGCAGTGCGAGATCACCGACCGGCAGTGGACGGACGCCACGCTGATCTGGGAATACCACCAGATGGGACACGAGCGGCGGCCGTGCGATGTGGCGATCGGTCTGGGCTGCCACGACCTCGGCGTGGCGGCCGAGACGGCAGCCCTGTACCTGAACGGCCTGGTGCGGAAGATCGTGTTCACGGGCGGGCCGAACCCGTCCCGGCCGGAGCTCTTCCCCCGAGGTGAGGCCGTGCACTTCACCGAGCACGCCATCGCCCTCGGAGTCCCCGAGCATGCGATCCACCAGGAGCCCCTCGCCCGCAACACCGGGCAGAACATCCAGTTCTCCCGTGAGGTCCTGGAGGCGGCCGGCGTCAAGGTGCGGTCGGTGCTGCTCGTGACCATGCCGTACATGGAGCGCCGGGCGTTCGCGACGTGCCGCAAGGTGTGGCCGGAGGCCGAGGCGCTGTGCGCCTCGACCCCGATGAGCCTGAACGACTACGTGAAGAGCATTGGCGACGACAAGCTCGTGATCGACAGCCTCGTGGGCGACCTCCAGCGGGTGATCGAGTACCCGAGGCTCGGGTTCGCCGTCGCCCAGGATGTTCCGGAGACGGTTCATGATGCGTACCAGCGGCTCCTGGCCGACGGATTCGACAGCAAGATCCTCAGCTGACGCGGCGCCGCCCACCGGGCTGGTGTGCGCTGTCCACCAGCCCAACTTCCTCCCCCGACTGTCCACCGTGGCGAAGCTCGCCGCCGCGGACGTCTGGGTGGTCCTCGATGATGTCCAGTTCAACCGTCGTGACTACCAGCACCGGGCCCGGCTGGGGCCGGTCGACGGTAGCGGCCCAACCCGGTGGCTGTCCGTCCCCACGCACCTTCCGGCCGGAAGGGCAACACTGATCCGCGACGCCCGCACCGTCGACGCCCCGCGCAGTATCCGTCGGCTGGAACACGTCCTCCGCCGGCATTACGGGGCCAGTCCCTTCTGGCCTCGACTGGCGGCGGACCTGCTGGGGCTCCTGACACTCTTCAGGCGTACCGACCGGATGGCGGAGATCGCCGAAGCCTCCACACTGCTACTGCTCCATGTCCTCGGCTGGTCAGGAGCGACGGTGCGCAGCAGCACCCTGTCCGCCGGATCCGGGCGGACGCAGCGCCTCGTGGACCTGTGTCGGGCAGTCGGCGCGGATACGTACCTGTGCGGCACGGGCGGCAGCAGATACATCGAGCCGAACCTGTTCACGGCCGGACGGGTCGAACTGCGGCAGTTCGGCGTGCCGAGCACGGGAGTGTGGGCCGGTGCCCGGCAGGTCAGCGCACTGCACAGCCTGATGGTGCACGGGCCCGATGTCCTGAGGAGAGCCCTTGTGCCAACGCCGACGCCGTACGTCGGAGCATCAGGAGCCGGCCGTGGCGGACGATGAGTGCACCCACGCAGAAGGCGTCGTATCCGTCTCTGCGGGCCTGGTCAATGAGCTCACGGTGCACGATCAGCGGGTGACGAGTTCCCGTACGGCGTCGCTGACGGCTGGGATCTCATCGGGCCCGGCCCACTCGTGCGCGTCGTGCTCGGTGAGGGTGACCGGGCCGGTCCGGGTGACGGTGACCTCGAAGGTCAGCTGCCGGGTGAGGGCGCCGCTGCCGGACGTGTAGTCGAAGTGCCCGAGGTACTTCTCGACCGCGTCGATCCGCAGGCCGGTCTCCTCGGCGACTTCCCGCAGCAGGGCCTGCTCGATGCCCTCGTCCTTCTCGACCTTGCCCGACGGCAGCTCCCACAGGCCGGCCATGAACTCGCCGGCCGGGCGCCGCAGGAACAGCATGCGGTCGCCGTCGGTGATGACGGCGGCCACGACGAATCGTTCCACCCCGTCCGTCTCGGCGGCGGCGCGGATCGTGTCCTCGAACGTGGGGTCGGCGAAGGGTGAGTTCATAGCAGCTCCTTGTGGTGGTCGCTCACCTTGATGGCCGCGCGGATGTACTGCTCGGCCAGCGGACACGCCGGCCAGCCCGAAGGTGCCGACCTTCTTGCCGCCGTGGGAGGCGCCGTGGGAGTGCGAGCCGTCCTCCAGCAGGAGGAGGTTGTGCGTCTTGGCGATGGCCTGGATGGCGAGCATCGCGGCCGGCCTGCCCCACAGGTGGGTGACCATGATGGCGCGGGTGCGCGGAGTGATCGCATCCTCGATCGTGGTGGGGTCGATGTTGCCATCCGCGCCGGTCTCGACCAGGACCGGCACCGCCCGCAGATGGAACAGTGGCGAGGCTGTGGCGTGGAACGTCCAGGCGGGGACGATCACCTCGTCCCCGGCTTTGATCCTGGCGGCGTCATAGGTGGCGTGCAGAGCCGCGGTGCCGGAGCTGAAGGTGACCGCGTGCCGGACGCCGAAGTAGTCCTGGAGGGCGTCCTCCAGGTCGGCGACGATGCCCGAGCGGCCGGGGAGGCGCACGTCAGGATGGCCGAGGGCCTGGCCCTCCTGCCCAAGGCCCGGGACAGGACGCGCGGCATCTTCCTGACCTACCAGGCCAAGGGCTTCCTGCAGTCCAACGACGTCGAGCAGGCTCTCGCTGTCACCGCCGAATCCCTCGATCTGGCCACCCGCATCGGCGCCGAGCGGTGCGTCAGCCTGGTCCGCGAACTCGCACCGGCGTTCAAGCCGTACCGCCAGGTTGACGGCGTCGCCGATCTCATCGAGCGCGCCCGGGCTGCGTGATGGGCGCTCAGATCAGAGTCGCGGTGATCAGCGGCCCGGAGAGGGCAGCGGCCTGGGAAGGCACTCCGACCTGGACGAGCTCAGTGAGCGTTTTCAGGTTCGCCACTCCGGGGTGACGCCGTGGCCCTCGCTTGAGTCCTGGAAGCTGTTCGGCTGGGCCCGCCGGGCACAGTGGCTTGTCTGTGAAAGTCGCGGGCGGGCAGTTCGCTGAGGGGCCGACCCTGCGCTTCGGGGCGGAAGACGAATCGTGGGGAGGAATGGAACACATGCTCGAAGTACCATCCCTGCAAGGTTCTCCGGCCGGTACTTCTCAACCTCCGCAGTGGCGTAGTCGGACGGAGACATCCCTGCAGAGAGGGCAGAGGGCGATGAGTGTGGCTGAGAGTTGGTCGCGTGTGACGAGTCTTCTTCGGGAGCACGCGCCGGCCGATCACGCGGATCTGCCGGGGCCCGCTACGGAGCAGATGCTCGCGGCAGCCGAAGAGCGGATGGGGATCTCCCTGCATGTGGACCTGCGGACGTGGCTGTTGCAGAACAATCCGGATCTGCCGGTGGAAGACGTCGACGACGACGTGATGTGCTGCGGCTTCGACGGGTTCCCCGACGAGGGAAGCTTCTTTCTGGGTATCCGGGCGATGGAGAGGCTCTACGCGAATCACCCCTTGTCCGGTGGGAGCGAGTGGCGCGAGGAATGGATCCCGTTCCAGTCGGACCGGGACGGCTGGATGGGACAGTTCATCGACGCGAGGGACGGACGTATCGGCAGATGGTTCGTGGGTGCGCCCACGGTCACCGGCGAGTACGCGTCACTGGCTCACTACTTCGACTCCGTGGCGGAGATGCTGACGAGGATCGGCGCGGGGGACTATCCGGTCTGTTCCGTTGCCGAAGGGCGACTTGTCTGGTCGTGAGACGGTTCCCAACTGGATGACGGCCATTGCCAATCCGTCCTCACCCTGAAACGGCAATGAGATTCATCAGCGTTGACGTTCCAGGGTGAGGACGGCTGCGGCGATGACGGTCATCCGGTTGGGGCTGCAGCGGGCCCGGCGGAGGATCTGCCAGGACTTGAGTCGCGCGATGCTTCGTTCGACCGGTGCTCGTGCCGCTGCCAAGGCTCGGTTGATCGTCCGCCGGGTCGTGGTGAGGTCCCGGCCGGGAAGCCGTCCGATGGGTGTGGTCACCCAGGAGCCGGCCCCGATGCAGGCGCGGTCGGCGAGCACGGGGACGCCCTGGCGTTCGCAGATCCGGATGACGCGGTGGGCACGGGCCGCGGTCAGGTCGTGGGTGCGGCCGGGCAGCGCGGGTGAGATCCACAGCAGCTTGCCGGTGGGATCGGCCATGACCTGCACGTTCACGCCGTGACGGCGGTGCTTCTGGGAGAAGTCGGCCCGACTGTCGCCGACCCGGTCGCACGCGGCGAGCGTCCCGTCGAGCAGGACGTCATCCGGGTCGGTCTCGCGCAGGACCCGCAGGAGGCCGGGTGCTTGGCGGGACAGGTGCCCGACGACGGCCGTGACGTAGGTGTGGGCGGTCCCGACGGATATGCCGAAGCCGGCGGCGATCTGTGCGAGCGTGTCGTGCCGGCGCAGGTAGACCAGGCCGACGAGAGCGCGCTGGTGAGGCGGCAGTTTGCAGCGTCGGTCACCCTCACGGGTGACGATGAGCATGGATACCCACTCGACCAGAGTGTGCGGCAAGTCGAGTGCGGCAGGACGGGGAACCAACGAGGCACCTGCACTGATGAATTGAGACGTCGAGCACATCTCTCAACGGCACGGGAGCCTCGTGTGTTACGGGACGCTGGCCCGCCACCCGATCAGTGGCCACTCTGAAAGAGCTCAGTGACCAGGGCGCGGCTCATGGGGTCGGCGTACACGTAATACGGTGCCGTGAAGTCAGCGCGTCGGCCAGTCCCAGTCCCCATTGCTCCCCCACCTATCTCGCTATCAGCACACCGTAGCCCTGCCGACGGACGGTGGCCGAGTGTCAGCAGCCGCCCTGGCTAACCGAAAGCGCGGCGGAGTCCTCCTCGCCCCTCGCGGCCCCGCGCCCGCTGGGCGAGCAGAGCTAACTCAGCAGCCCCTGTGCGTTCACCAAAGATCGGGGAGATTCCGAGGCGTAAGCGCCAGCCGCCGGCTAACGAGAGCGCGGAGGTCAGGCCGTGTCGACCGGATGCGGTCAGGCCTGGACCAGGCGAAGCGATCGTGTTCTGTCTGGTTGATCCGGACCGGCCAGTGACCGGGCGGTTCCTCGGCGGCGAAGAAGAACCCCCTGCTGGCGGGCAGCAGGGGGTTCTCACGGGCTGGGTAGTCCAGGTGGCCGATGTACAGCGCGCTGGCGATGGCCAGCCCGGCCTCCTCCTGGACCTCACGTGCGAGAGCTTCGGCGAGGGATTCGCCGGTCTCGACGCCGCCGCCGGGTGGTTCCCAACGGCCGGCCCAGGAGTCCGACGCCGTACGTCGGAGCATCAGGAGCCGGCCGTTGCGGACGATGAGTGCACCCACGCAGAAGGCGTTGTATCCGTCTCCGCGGGCCTGGTCAATGAGCTCACGGTGCACGATCAGCGGGTGACGAGTTCCCGTACGGCCTCGCTGACGGCTGGGATCTCGTCGGGCCCGGCCCACTCGTGCGCGTCGTGCTCGGTGAGGGTGACCGGACCGGTGCGGGTGACGGTGACCTCGAAGGTCAGCTGCCGGGTGCGGGCGCCGCTGCCGGAGGTGTAGTCGAAGTGCCCGAGGTACTTCTCGACCGCGTCGATCCGCAGGCCGGTCTCCTCGTCGACCTCCCGCAGCAGGGCCTGCTCGATGCCCTCGTCCTTCTCGACCTTGCCCGACGGCAGCTCCCACAGGCCGGCCATGAACTCGCCGGCCGGGCGCCGCAGGAACAGCATGCGGTCGCCGTCGGCGATCACGGCGGCCACGACGAATCGTTCCACCCCGTCCGTCTCGGCGGCGGCGCGGATCGTGTCCTCGAACGTGGGGTCGTCGAAGGGAGAGTTCATAGCAGCTCCTTGTGGTGGTCGCTCACCTTGATGGCCGCGCGGATGTACTGCTCGGCCAGCGGACGATCCTGTTCACGATGCCAGACCGGGAGCTTGATCGTGTGCGCGTGGGTGTGCTCGGCGACCGGGAAGTCCCCTGCCTGGTAGCGGCGGTGGGCGTGCGGGTGGCCGGGGAACAGCATGGCCGGGCTCTGGTACAGCAGTAGCTGGTTCATGGGGCAGGTAGAGCCCGGCCGGTCGAACTCGACCGCGCCCTCGGCGACCAGGGCCTGGTGGAACCGCTCGACGCTGAGGCCGCCGAGCTCCTGGGGCCGATAGGTGATCGTCAAGCCGTACCAGGACGGGATCACTCCTTCGGGCATCGGGATGACCTCCAGCCCGGGGATCCGGGCGAACTCCTCGGTCAGGTAGCGGGCGATCTCCGCCCGTCCGGCGAGGTAGCCGTCGAGGCGGCCGAGCTGATCGAGTGCGATGGCGGCGGCCAGCGGGTGGATCCGGAGCTTGAGGCCGGACCCGGTGACCGCGTACTTCGCGAGCGGGTGCTTGGCCGGGATCTCGGACATGGCTCGCTTGTTGTAGTGGCCGAACGTCAGGAGCCGGTAGTACGTGTCGTCGTCGTCCGTGAGGACGAACCCGCCCTCGCCGCCGGACAGCGGCTTGGGGCCGTTGAGCGAGAACGCGCCGGCCAGGCCGAAGGTGCCGACCTTCTTGCCGCCGTGGGAGGCGCCGTGGGCGTGGGAGCCGTCCTCCAGAAGGAGGAGGTTGTGGGTCTTGGCGATGGCCTGGATGGCGAGCATCGCGGCCGGCCTGCCCCACAGGTGGGTGACCATGATGGCGCGGGTGCGTGGAGTGATCGCGTCCTCGATCGCGGTGGGGTCGATGTTGCCGTCCGGGCCGGTCTCGACCAGGACCGGCACCGCCCGCAGGTGGAACAGTGGTGAGGCCGTGGCGTGGAACGTCCAGGCGGGGACGATCACCTCGTCCCCGGCCTTGATCCTGGCGGCGTCGTAGGTGGCGTGCAGAGCTGCGGTGCCGGAGCTGAAGGTGACTGCGTGCCGGACCCCGAAGTAGTCCTGGAGGGCGTCCTCCAGGTCGGCGACGATGCCCGAGCGGCCGGGGATGGAGATGGCCGAGTGGAGCTGGGCGATGACCTTGCTCTCGGTGGTGTCGTCCATCGGCGGCCACTCGAAGTGCGTGCGGCCGGCGGTCACCGCGGGCTCGCCACCCAGCAGGGCGAGGTTGTTCGTCACAGCATCTCCTTGGGGTCGATGTAGCGGCCGACGGCCTTGGACTCGTAGCAGGACGCGATGAAGGCCATGTGGCCCAGGTGTTGTTCGGGCCCGGCGGTGTTGGGGCGTTCGCCGTCCAGGACCCGGCAGAAGTAGTCGATCTGGGCGGTGGCCGCGCTGGACGGGGCTTGCGGGCGCGACAGCTCGTCGACGACCTTGCCGTGCACATCGAGGCGCTGGACCTGGCCCTTCGTCAGCAGGACGGAGCCGAGGGTGCCGACCACGTGCAGTTTCTCGGTCTTCGGGGCCATCCAGCGGGACAGGAGCACGGTGCCGTACAGGTCGTTGTCGTAGCCGAGCTGGATGACGGCGGTGTCCTCGGCGTCGTACCCGCCGTCGGGCAGCGCGGCGGTCGAGAAGTCGGCCATGATCCGGTTGGGCATCCCGAAGTACCACAGCAGCAGGTCGACGATGTGGTAGCCCATGTCGATGATGCAGCCGCCGCCGGCCTGGCTGACGTCTCCGCGCCAGCCCGCGCCGGGGTCGTCGGTGTGGAAGGTGTACTGGCCGTCGATGAGGAACGGGGTGCCGATCTGGTCCAGGAGCTGGACCACGGACGCGTGGAGCGGGTTGAAGCGCCGTTGGAGCGTGACCATCAGCTGCACCTGGGCCTGCTGGCAGATCGCGGCGAGCTCGCGCGCCTCCGGCAGGGAGGTGGTGAACGGCTTCTCCTTGAGGACGTGCACGCCTCGGACGGCGCACTCCTCGATCACGGCCCGGCCGGCGTGGTGCGGGACCGCCACGATGACGAAGTCCGGCGCCACGTTGTCCAGCAGGTCGGCGGCCCGGGTGAAGCCCGGGACGTTGTGCGTGTCCTGCTGGGCCAGCAGGGCGTCCGGGTCGTTGTCGCAGACCGCGACCAACTCGGCCCGGTTGGAGGCGAGCAGGCCGGGAAGGTGGTCTTCGAGTGCCTGGTGTCCGAGGCCGATGACCGCCGCGCGTCGTTTCATGGGCTGACTCCTTCCGCTTCGTGAGGGAACTTGTCGATGCGTGTCGAGTACAGCGCCAACTGCGCTTCCCTGGACAGGCATTGTCTGTAGTCCTGGGGTTGTCCCGCGCTCGCGCGCAGTAGGCTGCCTGTCACTGTCGATGATGGAATTGGCCCCGTGGACGACCCGATCCGGCACCCCCTCGCCTACGCCCGTGAACTGCGCGGGTGGTCACAGAGCGACCTCGTCGTGTTCCTCGACCGGGCCGCCCGCAAGCACGGGCTCCGCTCCGGCGCGGACAAGACGGCCGTCAGTCGGTGGGAGAACTGGCGCAAGCAGCCGAACCTGGACTCCCAAATCCTGATCGCGGAAGCCTTCGACGTTCCGATCGCCGACATGGAGCTGTTCGGGTGGCCCGATTGGCTGCCCGGCCGCGAGGTTCCGCTGCCACTGGGATCGGCGTACACCGTCCAAGCACTTCGAGATGCACAGAGAGCCGCCATGGACCGCCGCAGCTTCATGACCTTCAGCGCCGTCTCGCTGGCCGGCCTCGCCGCCCAGTGGGCCACGATCGAGCCCGATCGCCTGACTTCTGCCCTCGACGGCAGGACGGCCGTGGACCCCGGGCTCGTAGACTGGCTGGAGGAAACCAGCGCGAAGCTGACGACCCTGCCCACCGAACAGCGCCAGCACACGATCAAGCTGATGGACGCTCATCTCGCCACCGTCACCGACCTGATCGAGGGCGGCGGCCACGCCGAGCCCGTCGCCAAGCGCCTGCACCTCCTGGCCGCGTCACTGGCCACCACCTGCGGCTGGTACCGCTTCGACCAGGGCAAGCACTTCGCCGCAGGAAAGCTCTGGGCAGGGGCCTTGCAAGCCGCCAACGCCGCAGGTGACCGCGACTTCGGCGCCGGTGTGCTCTCCGACTTCGCCTACCAGTCGAACTGGATCGGCCAACCGAACATCTCGGTGGACCAGCTGGGCCATGCACTGTCCGGTACCAAGCACCCCACCGCCCGGTCGCTGCTGTTTCTCCGGCGGGCCAGGGCCTACGCCGCGCTCGGCGACCGCTCTGCGTGCTATCGCGATCTGTCCGACGCCGAGTCGGCACTGTCGACGCGGGCTACCGACCCCGCTCCAGGCTGGTGCGCGTGGATGAGCCCCGCGGACCTCGCGGTCGACTCCGGCCAGTGCCTGCTCGATCTCGGCAGGGCCGACGAGGCGCACGTCAGGATGGCCGAGGGCCTGACCCTCCTGCCCAAGGCCAGGGACAAGACGCGCGGCATCTTCCTGACCTACCAGGCCAGGGGCTTCCTGCAGTCCAACGATGTCGAGCAGGCTCTCGCTGTCACCACCGAATCCCTCGATCTGGCCACCCGCATCGGGGCCGAGCGGTGCGTCACCCTGGTCCGCGAACTCGCGCCGGCGTTCAAGCCGTACCGCCAGGTTGACGGCGTCGCCGATCTCATCGAGCGCGTCCGAGCTGCGTGACAGACGCTCAATGACTGATCTCAGTGAAGTTGGGCTGTGTCTCAACGAAGGCGGACGGACGCCCGTTCGTCTCAACCGAAGTTGGACCGGAGGTCGGCGAGCAGCACAGACGTGGGGCCGCGCCCGAAGCGGGCCTTCGCTGGTGCGCCAGCCCTCGCCACCGGCACTTCGCGGGCGGGCTGGCAGCCTCCGACAGGTTCCTCCCGCGCGTGGTGGATGATGGCTCTTCAGCACTGGCCGACAAGGGGGTAACAGCGGTGAGACGAGACGACTTTCCGGTCATGATGGAGTTCCTCCGGGCCCGTCTGCATGAGGACAAAACTGCGGCTCAGGCACTAAATTCCGGCAAAAACCAGCACGTGAAGCGTTTGCAGGACCGGGTCCTCGCCGACATCGAGGCAAAGCGGAGGCTCATGGACTGGGTGGACGAGTATCCGCGGATGGTGAAGGACGCCAAGGGGCGCGTCCTCTGGCAGAGGCTGGCCGGCGAACTCTACGCCGGACTCTCGCAGGACCGCCGTAGCCCCGTGATCTACGAACTCGTTGCGGCGTACGCCGATCACCCTGAGTTCCACCCCGAGTGGAAGCCGATCGCGGGCGGGGATCAGTACGAGCCCGGTGAGGATAAGCCCAGCGCCCGCGCTCGGGCAGGGAACGGAGTCCACCAGAACCGGTGACATGCACCGCCCCCGGGTCGGCCACGGGCCCGGCCGCCTTCGCCGGATGAGCAGCAGCGATACATGGGCACCGCACTGCTGCAGTACATGACCTGTCTCACCGAAGGTGGACCGATGCGCCGAAGGTCTGCTCGCTCCCGCGCGATCGGGCTTGGGCCAGTGCCTTGGCATCGGTGGGAGACGACGGGCTCCTCTTCGTCGGACTGGACTCGGTAGCTGCCAAGCGCCAATCGGCAAAGCCCGGCCCCATGCAGGTCGCGGGGCCGGGCTTCGCGCCGTTATCAGCGAGAAGTGCTGGATGTGTTCGCAGGAGCGCACGTCTTGGGGGTCGCGTCGTGGTGGTGTCCGGCGAACCAGAGCCCGGCGAGAAGTCCTGCGATCGCGAGGACCTTGTGCCGGTTCTGCTTCCACCATGACGGTGATCCGGCTGCCATGAAGCGCAAGTGCGTGTACTCAGGATGCTCGCGGGGCGGCGTGTCCTTGAACAATCCCATGTCTGGTGAACCTCCTCTCCCCCTTGAGAGGTTCATGACCATACGGCGCTCCCTGCCTTGATCGCAGACATTTTAATCCCGCCTCACCGTCCCCGACGGGCCGGTCCGGACGGGTAGCCGGGCAACGCCGGCGGCGGCGCCGAGTTCCGCCTTGGCTTGCTCCAGTTCGAGCGACAGTTCGGCGATGATCCGGCGCATCACCTTGGACCTCGACCGCTCCTCGGCCAGGTCGGTCCTCAGCTCCGCTGCCTCTGCCTTGAGCGCGCGGTTGGCGTCGGCGAGTTCCTGCATCGCTGTCGGTGTGGAGTCCTGGGCCTTGGCTCGGGCCTGGAAGTCCTGGACGAGGTCGGTGTGGCCATAGACGATGTCGCGCCGAAGACCGCTGGGCGCCTCGCACGCGGCGGAGCTCGCGGACGAGCTCGGGCCGCTCGCACACGCCGCCCCCGTGCAGGACGCGATCGCGGGCGCGGACACGGTCGTGTTCGCCATCTGGCTGGATGACATGAGGGAGATGATCCCGCGGGTTCGACCGCTGCTCGACGGGAAGGTCGTGATCGACCCGTCGAACCCGATCGCGTTCGACGAGACGGGCCGGATCGTGCGGTCGCTGCCTGACGGGCAGTCGGCCGGGTCGGTGGCCGCCGCCCTGCTGCCCGGAGGTGCCCACTACGTGAAGGCGTTCGGCACCCTCGCCGCGGAGGTGCTCGCCGCTAACGCGAAGCGCACGCCGCAGCGTGCGGCGCTCTTCTACGCCACCGACGACGAGATCGCCGCGGCGACCGTCGAACGGCTGATCCGCGCGGCCGGGTTCGACGCCGTGAAGGCCGGCGGCCTCGCCGCCGCCGGACGCATCGAGGCGCCGGGAGGCGACCTGCACCAGTTCGGGTTCAACGGCGAAGTCGTCGACCTCGACCAGGCGCGCGCCGCTGTCGGCTCCGCCCACCCGTGATCCGCACACGAAGGGGCAGAGCGCGACCCGGATCGGCGTGATCCTCGGAAGGTGGGCTACGTCCTGGCCACTCTGTCGCTACAGCTCATCCCGGCGCACAGCCCGGATCGTGAACGACAGGAGTTCGACATGAGCGAAGCACTCGACTGGAACGCGAAGACCATCGCAGAGTTCCGAGCGGAGCACCCACCAACCCGGACTGGTACCGCAACCTGACCGCCGCCGGCGAGGGCACCGTCGAACGCGGCACCGCGACCCACCAGGTGACCGTCCGCGAACTGAACGGCGCCGAACGCGACCGCATCCACGCCGAGCAGGCCCGGCGTTACCCCGGCTTTGCCGAGTACGCGCGCCAGACTGCCGGAATCCGCGTCATTCCCGTGCTCGAACTCCGGCGGGCGTAACCCACACCCCTGCCGACTTCAGTGAGTCGAAGGAGAGAGATCATGCCCAAGGCGGTCAGGTACGACGAGTTCGGCGGGATCGACGTGCTGCGGGTCGACGAGGTGGAGCGCCCGGTGCCCGGGGACGGGCAGGTCCTCGTTCGCGTGAAGGCGGCCGGCATCAACCCCAGTGAGGCGGTCATCCGCACGGGGGCGGTGGCGCAGATGTTCCCGTCGACGTTCCCGTCCGGGCAGGGCAGCGACCTCGCCGGGGTCATCGAGGAGGTCGGCGCCGGGGTCGGCGGATTCTCGCCCGGTGACGAGGTGATCGGGTTCAGCAACAAGCGGGCCTCCCAGGCCGAGCTGGTCCTGGTCGAGGCCGACGACCTCACGCGCAAGCCGGAAAGGGTTTCATGGGAGGTGGCCGGAAGCCTGTACGTCGTCGGCGTCACCGCATGGGGGGCGGTACACGCCGTCCAGCCCAAGGAGGGCGAGACCGTCGTCGTCTCCGGAGCCGCCGGGGGCGTCGGCTCGCTCGCCGTCCAGCTCGCGCGCCGTACCGGGGCCACGGTCATCGGCCTGGCGAGCGAGAGCAACCACGAGTGGCTGAAGAGCCACGACGTGGTCCCGGTCGCGTACGGCGAGGGGGTCGCGGACCGCATCAGGGCTGCCGCGCCCAGCGGCGTGGACGCCTTCATCGACACCTTCGGCGACGGGTACGTCGAGCTGGCCCTCGCCCTCGGCGTCGCAACCGATCGAATCGACACCATCGCCGATTTCGCAGCTGCCGAGAAGCACGGGGTGAAGACTGACGGAGGGGTCGCGGCCGGGCCGGGCGCCAAGGTGCTCGCCGAGCTTGCCGGCCTGATCGCCGACGGACACCTCGAGGTGCCGATCGCGAACGTCTACCCGCTGGCGCAAGTCCGCGAGGCCTACACCGAGCTCGAACACCGCCACACCCACGGCAAGATCGTCCTCAGGCCCTAGCTGTATTGACCACGAGCGTTGTCGACAGTGCTCCGGCTTGATCAAACGCAAAGACGTCCGGTGTGGTGGAGCGGCGGATGGGCATCGCGATCCCCGCCGCCGCGATCAGCGAAGCGGTCCTCCACGCCATCGATCTGCCTGCCGACGTCGGCGTCGACGAACTCGTCGTCCGGCCCAGGGATGACGGGCTCGGGCACACACCGTGGCAGGAGGACGGCCGGGATTCGTGGGGCCATCCTCGCTGGACCGCGTGCTACGAGGGTTGGCCGGTCCCGCTGACGAAGGTGTAGAGCTCGGTGATGACGCCGTCCTTGCAGTGGGCGATGTCCATTCCGGTCACGACGGGCGGCTGACCGGCGGGACCGTACCGGAAGGCGAGGTGGCCGAGGTCGTCGTTGACGGAGACGGGGCCGTCGGGCCGCATGACCCAGTCCGGGGACTGCGCGAGCAACTCTGCGGCACGCCGGGCGAGGGCCTCGCGGCCTCGGTTCACGCGGTCGGGTTCGTGCCACACGACGTCCTGGGCGTAGGTCACCGCGATGGCCGCGTCGCGGCGCTCGGCGTCCGGTTCGTTGAAGACGTCGAGGAGGTTGCGGCGCATCAGCTCCGCGACGGTGGTGTTCATGAGCGGTCCTTCGGGGTTGGCCCGCAGGGGGGAATTGTGGCCCCGGCCGGCAGCTCCGCGCGACCTGTGCACCAGGCGCCTCCCGACCTGGGCCGTGGTCATCGGGCACAGTGTGACGGCAGAACGGCCCGGCGCGCCGGATGACACCGAAGGGCGGCGGACCGCGCGGGATCATCACGCTGCTTTCGGCGACGGCTCTATGCGGGTCGATCGGGTTCCCGGTGGTCATGGCAACTCCTGCGGGGTGGCGGGCTCTGCGGAGTTGATCGGGAGGCGGACCTGGAAGCGGGTGTCGCCCGGGGCGGACTCGAGTCGCAGGTCGCCGCCATGCCGGTTGACGATGATGCGCCAGGAGATGTCCAGGCCGAGACCGGTGCCTTCGCCGGCAGGTTTGGTGCTGAAGAACGGGTCGAAGACCCGACTCTGTACGTCGGCGGGCACACCGGGGCCGGTGTCGCGGACTTCGACCAGCACCTGGTTCCCGTCCTGTGCGGTCCGAACGGTGAGGGTGCCGCCGGCGCCGGTGCTGCGCATCGCCCAGGCGGCGTTGTCGATCAGGTTCGTCCAGACCTGGTTCAGCTCGGCGGGGTAGCCGGGGATGCTGGGCAACGTGCGGTCGTAGTCGCGCACGACGGTGATGCCCGGGCCGATCTTCGCGGAGAGCAGCAGCAGGGTGCTGTCCAGCAGCTCGTTCACATCAGTGTTTTGGTACGGGGCCCGGTCGAGCTGCGTGTACTGCTTCGCCGCACCGACGAGTGCGGAGACGCGGTTCGCGGCGTCCTCGATCTCGTCGAGCAGGAGCTCGGCCTCCACCGTGCAGCTCAGCCAGTTCACTGCTCTTCCGAGCAGGTCTTCGGGCAGGGCTCCGGCGATCCGGTCCAGCCAGTCGATGCCCAGACCCGCCTCGACGAGGACCGGCGCCAGCTCCCAACCGTCGGCGACGCCGTGCGCCTCCAGCCAGTCGCCGATCTCGTCCTCGCGGTCCGAGGCCTCCAGCGGGTTGAGCGCTGGGGCCTGCCCCGCCTGGCCGATCGTCATGTCCTGCAGCTCCCTCAGCTGCGCCAGGTCCCCGCCTCGGCGTGGCTCGGCCGCGAGCTCCGCGAATTCGCGGCGCGCCCGGGCGATGCGCTCCCGCAGGGCCGAGGTGGCGCGTACGGCGGCAGCCGCGGGGTTGTTGAGCTCGTGGGTGAGCCCGGCTGTCACCGACCCGAGGGCGAGCAGCCTCTCCCTCTGGCCGACCGCCTCCTGCATGCTTTTGAATCCGAAGAACAGACCCTCCAGCAGGTGGACGGCCATCGGGAACCAACTGTGCATGATCTCCGCGAAGGCCTCCGCGGGCAGCACGAAGAACCTGGACCGCTCGGTCACCCGGAGCGAGTTGTTGTACACCTGCGGCACCTGGTCGCCGAGGTAGGCCTGGAACGCCCCGGCGTACACGCCGGGCACGGACGTCCGGCTGACGTCCACCTGCTGGCCGCCGACGCTGCGCGAGAGGACCACGGTCCCCTGGAACAGCACGAACAGGCTCGCCGCGGGCTCGCCCTCCCGGTACACGGGGCCCGGGTCGAACCACTCGACGTGGCCGTCCCGGCACAGCTGGGTGAGTTGGTCGGGGGCCAGCTTCTCGAACAGGAACAGTGTCCGCAGCTCCTGTTCGTCGCACTTCTCCCGCGCGGAGGTCATGACTGCTCCAGGTACCGGTGCGCGAGCATGACGGCCATGGCGCCCTCGCCGACCGCGGAGGCGACCCGTTTGGCGGACTCCGCGCGCACGTCTCCGGCAGCGAAGACCCCTGGCACGTTGGTCTCGAGGTGGTAAGGGGGCCGATCCAGCGGCCAGCCGGCAGGCGGGCGCCCGTCGGTGATCAGATCGGGGCCGGTCAGCACGAAGCCTCGCGGGTCCCTGAGCACCGTGCCGTCCAGCCAGTCGGTCAGCGGTGCCGCGCCGATGAAGACGTACATCCACTGCGCGTCGACGGTCTCGGACTCGCCGGTCGCACGGTTGCGCAGGGTCAGCCCTTCCAGGTGTTCCTTGCCGTGGGCCGCCTCGACGACCGTGTCCGTGAGCACCATGACGGTGGAGGCGTCCTCGACCCGCTGGAGCAGGTAGTAGGACATCGAGGCGGCCAGCTCCGGTGCCCGCACCAGCAGGGTGACCTTCCGGGCGGTGCGGGAGAGGAACATCGCGGCCTGGCCGGCGGAGTTCGCACCGCCGACGATGTAGACCTCCTGTCCTTGGCAGGCGGCCGCCTCGGTCAGGGCCGAGCCGTAGTAGACCCCGCGCCCGGTCAGTCCGGCCGCCCCCGGCACGTCCAGCTGCCGGTAGGACACACCGGTCGCGAGGATCACGGTGTGTGCCGAGACGGCGGAGCCGTCGGAGAAACGCAGCGTGCGTGCCGCCCCCTTCACCTCCAGGCCGGTGACCTTGCACGCCGTGAGCAGCTCCGCGCCGAACTTCGTGGCCTGGCGGCGTGCCCGGTCGGTGAGCTGCGCGCCGGAGACGCCGTCGGGGAAGCCCAGGTAGTTCTCGATGCGGGAGCTCTGGCCGGCCTGTCCGCCGGTTGCCTCGCGTTCCACGAGGACGGTGCGCAGACCCTCCGAGGCTCCGTAGACGGCCGCGGCGAGGCCGGCGGGGCCGCCGCCGACGATGACCAGGTCGTAGAAGTCGGCCGTGGGGGTGGTCGACAGCCCCACATGGGCGGCCAGGTCGCGCTCGGCAGGCTCGACGAGGGCAGTGCCGTCCGGGGTCACCACCAGCGGCAGCCGCCGACCGTCCTGCCCTGCGGCGACCAGCAGACGTCTGCCTTCCGGTTCCTCGCTGGAGTACCAGCGGTACGGCACCTGGTTGCGGGCGAGGAACTCCCGGATCTGGGAGGAACGGGCCGACCAGCGGTGGCCGACGACCTTGGTGACGTCCACGGCGTGGCCCTCGCCGGCCCGCCACGTCTCCAGCAGGTCGTCCACCACCGGGTACAGCTTCTCCTCGGGCGGCTCCCACGGCTTGAGCAGGTAGTGGTCGAGATCGACGACGTTGATGGCGTCGATCGCGGCATTGGTGTCGGCGTAAGCGGTGAGCAGTACCCGTCGGGCGGCCGGGAACAGATCGAGCGCCGCTTCGAGGAATTCGATGCCGTTCATCTGCGGCATCCGGTAGTCGGCCAGGATCACCGCGACCGGCGCGCCCCGCAGCTTCAGCCCGCGCAGCGCCTCGAGCGCCGAAGCACCGGACTCGGCACGGACCACCCGGTAATCCTCCCCGTAGTGGCGGCGCAGGTCACGGGCGACGGCCCGGGACACCGCGGGATCGTCGTCCACGGTCAAAATCACAGTCCGCACCTCATCGGGGACCTCTGCCATGGTTCACCACCCAGGACTGTCGCAGGGCCGGAGCGGGAGCACCCCCTCCAGTCTGATCGCTGGCACGCGGTGCGGCCCGCCGTCGCGGGACTCACGGCACAGAGCGGTTTCCACTCGAGCGAAAGTTCGCGGACCGGTACGGGTTCGACGTGACCTCGTGGCAGGGCCACCCCGTCCTGTGCGCGCTCCGCGAACTGCGGATGATCACCACGAACGCCAAGCGGGCGCCGGCCGGAAGCCCGACGATCACGGAGGTACGCCGCCGCATCCAAGGGCTGCGATCCGGCCACGGCGGGCTCGGATGGAACATCCTCTGATCAAGCCCCGTTCCGGGACAGGCACGACAGGCACCTGGCTCCGGCCGGGCGCGGCAACGTAGCCTGCCTCGATCCGCATCCTGCTGGCTTCGGGTGAGCAGGAGGCGTATGCCGACACCCTCGAGGTGCGTACGCCGCCTGCCGGCGAAAGCCTGGTCGCCGAGATGCGCGATCGTGGGCAGGACGACGGCGTACACATCGCGCTGCTCCTCGATACCGGCGATGAGGGCGTCCGGCTCGGCACCCTCATCGGCCGTGGTGGAGAGCGCTCTCGCCGACCCGGCGAGGTTCGTGCGCAGTCCGGGGCCTACCGGGCGGCCCCCGCGTCGGGCTGATGGCGGACGCGTTCGGTACGTACTTCCTCACCCACTCGCGCGGCGAGGCCCTCAACACCAAGCGGATGCTGGACTCCGAGAAGTCCTTCTACCAGGTCGGCGACTGCGGCTTCGGCTCCGCCGGTCACCACGGCACGCCCAACCGGCGCCTCGCGACGGCCTCGTGGGCCGCGCGCGGCCGACGGCGCCGCCGACCAGGGCACATCCTGCCCTCGCTGCGGTTCTACGGCCTGTTCGGGGCGGAGCTGCCGGACCTCGTGAAGCCGGACGCATCGAACCGATCGCCGTGTGACGGGGCCTTCGCCCTGGTGAGCGTGGTCGCCGGGGGGGGGGCGGGCCGCGGGGGGGCCCGGGTCCCAGCCGTGGGGGGGCCGGCCCCCCCCCGCGCCCGCACCCGGGCTGGCGCGGGCGGCGGCCGGCCGCCCCCCGGCCGACGGAGAGGTTCAGGGG